>NZ_JBGCUL010000023.1:0-22655 GCF_054177685.1 Pseudomonas sp. P5_A2_2 | reverse complement strand
TGCTGATCGACCTTGGCCGAGTCACTCAGATTGGTTGCGATTTTTGATTTTGTAGTCATCACGGGCTCTCCAGACAAACATCCAGGCAGTGGATTTTTTGTCGGAGCGAACCTGTAAACGAATGGACGCACGGGCGCTGGGAAAACCAGCTGTGCTGTGCTCAATACTCGAGGGGTGTTCGATTGTCGAACAACATCCCGGACGAAGCACAAGAGGACTCGCCGGGTGACGAGAAATCTTGTTCCCTACGCAGGCGCTAACCTGATCAGGTTCAACGGGATCCGAAATTATTCGATCTCAGCCTCATAGCAAGGCACCCCGACAAGAACCCGGCCAGTCTAGACACAACTGGCAAAGAACGCCAACCCCACTGCAAATACCATGATGAATGGCGTAATTACACGCAGTATCAGGATTGTTGCCGCCTGAATGCGCAACTACACTCGCTACGCTGAGCCGGCATTGACGCTGTCAAAGCGGGGCCTTAGCCTTGGCGCTCAAATTACCTCTGTAATATCAATTCTAGGGATCGTCTATGCTGCGCAAACTCTCACTGGCCCTTGCCGTGTCTTGTGCGTCCAACGGATTGGCCTGGGCAGCAGATGCGCCCCTATCGAACAAGACGGACCTGGTCAGCGTTTATCAGGAAGCCGTCAACAACAACGCCGACCTGGCGGCTGCCATCGCCCAATACGGCGCGCAGAAGGAAGTCGTACCCCAGGCCCGCGCCGGGCTGCTGCCGAACCTCTCGGGCGGCGCGAATATTTCCGAGGTGCGTACGGATCTCGATCAGCCATCCTCCACGCTCAACCGCGACGCTCATTCCTACCAGGCCACTTTGGCGCAGCCGCTGTTCCGGGCTGACCGCTGGTTCCAGTTCCAGGCCGCCAAGGAAGTCAACGAACAGGCCGCCCTGCAACTCTCGGCGACCGAGCAAAACCTGATCCTGCAAACCGCTAACAGCTATTTCAACGTGCTGCGCACCCAGGACAACCTGGCCTCGACCAAGGCTGAAGAAGCGGCGTTCAAACGTCAGCTCGATCAATCCAACGAGCGTTTCGATGTTGGTCTCTCGGACAAGACCGACGTATTGAACTCACAAGCCAGCTACGACACCGCACGCGCCAACCGGATCGTTGCGCAGCGCCAGGTGGACGACGCCTTTGAAGCATTGATCACCCTGACCAACCGCCAGTACAACTCGATCTGGGGCATCAGCCATAACCTGCCGATCCTGCCGCCAGTACCAAACGACGCCAAGGCCTGGGTCGAAACGGCGGGCAGGCAGAACCTCAATCTGTTGGCCAGCAACTATGCTGTCAGCGCCGCCGAGCAAACCCTCAAGCAGCGCAAGTCCGGGCACTTGCCAACGGTTGATGCGATAGCCAAGTACGAGAAAGGCGACAACGACGCACTGGGCTTCAGCAACCCGAATAACCAGCCTGTGCCGTTCGGTGGCAACGCCGAGCAAACGACCGTTGGCCTGCAACTGAACATCCCGATCTACAGTGGTGGCTTGATCAACTCCCAGGTGCGTCAATCGTATGCACAGCTGGACCAGACCGAGCAGCAACGCGAATCCCTGCGCCGCAGCATCGTGGAAAATACCCGCGACCTGCACCGCGCGGTGAACACCGATGTCGAGCAGGTACAGGCGCGCAAGCAATCGATCATCTCCAACCAGAGCGCGGTGGAAGCGACTGAAATCGGCTATCAGGTGGGTACGCGAAACATCGTCGACGTGCTGGATGCGCAGCGCCAGCTCTACACCTCGGTGCGCGACTACAACAACACCCGCTACGACTACATCCTCGACAACCTGCGCTTGAAGCAACAGGCCGGCACGTTGAATCCGGGGGACCTGCAAACCCTGGCACGCTGGCTCAATCCCAACTACAACCCGGACAAGGATTTCCTGCCACCAGATCTGGCCAAGGCTGCGGCTGAGCAGTTGAAAGCCCGGCCTTGACCATCAGATTTTAGGCAGCACAAACCTTGTGGGAGCGAGCTTGCTCCGGGCGGCGTTCCGACGATCGCTGACTGACAGGCAACTTAAGTGTTGAATGTTCAGCCGCCATCGCGAGCAAGCTCGCTCCCACAGGATCATTGGCGGACTGAAGAGTTGTCGATCAACCGCCCCAACCCGTCCAGCAACCGCTGCAACGCACCTTGATTAGTGCGCATCACTTTCAACCCGGCCTCTGCCATGCGCTGCGCATCTCGCGGCAGTTCGAATAGACGCTGCACCGCCACCGCCAGCCCTTCAGCATCCTCCACTTCCTGCAACGCCCCGGCACTGCGCAACTGGGCGGCGATTTCGAGGAAGTTGAAAAGATGCGGACCGCTC
Organism: Pseudomonas sp. P5_A2_2; assembly: GCF_054177685.1. Lineage (NCBI taxonomy): Bacteria > Pseudomonadati > Pseudomonadota > Gammaproteobacteria > Pseudomonadales > Pseudomonadaceae > Pseudomonas > Pseudomonas sp. P5_A2_2. The sequence continues at coordinate 20,308 of NZ_JBGCUL010000023.1, read as the reverse complement.
AACACCGGTTTAGCCAGGGCCGCCGGCTCCAGCAGGTTATGCCCGCCGTTGGGCACCAGGCTGCCGCCGACGAATGCACTGTCCGCCAGGGCATAGAGAAACAGCAACTCGCCCATGGTGTCGCCCAGCAGCACCGACGTATTCGCACTGACCGCATCGCCGCTGGAACGCCGGACCGTGGCAAACCCCTGTTGCTGGCACAACCCGTACACCGAATTGAAGCGCTCCGGATGACGCGGTACCAGAATCAGCAAGGCATCGGGGTGACTGGCCAACAACTGACGATGGGCTGCCAACACCACTTCATCCTCGCCCTCGTGAGTACTGGCGGCGATCCACACCGGTCGCTCCAGCGCCTGCCATTGCCCGCGCAGCTCAACAGCACGCTCCAGCAGTTGCGGGTCGATGGTCAGGTCGAACTTGATCGATCCGGTCACTTCGACGGTTTCCGTCCGCGCGCCGAGGTCGCGCAAGCGTCGGGCTTCGGCTTCGGTCTGTACCGCGAACAGGCTCATCTCGGCCAGCATCGGCTGGGTCAGCTTGGGAAACCGGCCATAGCCCTTGGCCGAACGCTCGGACAGTCGCGCATTGGCCAGCGCCACGGGGATCCCGCGTTTGGCACACTGATGTATATGGTTGGGCCACAGTTCGGTTTCCATGATCACCGCCAGTTTCGGCTGGACCCGATCGAGGAAGCGCCGGGCGGCGCACGGCAAATCGTAAGGCAGATAGCAGTGCTGGATGCGCGGCTCATTGGCGAACAGTGCCAGGATCCGTTCCGACCCGGTCGGTGTCATGCAGGTCACGGTGATCGGCAGATTCRGATAACGCGCCAGCAAGGCGCGGATCATCGGCGCGGCAGCAATGCTTTCGCCCACCGACACGGCGTGCACCCAGATGCCGCCAGGTTTCATCGTCGGCATCGCGCAGGAGAAACGCTCGCCGATGCGCCTGGCATAGGCAGGCGCCTTGCGCGCGCGCAGCCAAAGCCGAATCGCTACCAATGGCAGCCCCAGATAAAACAGCGCGGTGTAGAGAGTTCTATTCATGGCGGCGGAGTTTATCGGCTTTTTTCGCCAATCGTCTGCAAGTGCACGGCAAAACGTTCGGCGAGCCAGCGCGCGGCCGGACCTAGCGGCTCATCCCGGCGCCATACCAGTTCCACCACCAGAGCCGGCGGGGTCCATTCGCTGACCAGTTCGACCATCTGATTCTGATAAGTCGGGTACTGCACTACGTGGCGTGGCAACCAGGCCCAGCCGAGGCCACGTACCAGCCATTCGGCCATCACATAGAAACTGTCGGCGCGCCAGACTTGCGGGCTGGCCGGGTCACTGCCGGGATAAATGCTCGACGCCGTGGACATCAGCAACTGCCGATGTTGCGCCAATTGTTGACTGTCCACTGCGCCTTTACGCGCCAACGGATGATCCTTGCCGCACACCGTGACCATTTCCACGCTGCCCAGCACCCGCCGCTCAAGTGCCTCGGGAATCTGATCGTGAAAGAACAGCAGCCCCAGATCGGCGCGCCGCTCCACCAGCTTGCGCGCGACATCGCCTTGGGCGGCGCTGGTCAGTTGCACTTCAAGGCTGGGGAATTTTTCCGCCAGGGCCTCGAAGCTTTCGATGATCGGCTGATACGGCATCGCTTCATCCTGCGCCACACGCAATCGCGCTTCCTGCCCGCGCATCATTGCCAGCGCCCGGCCGTTGAGCCGTTCGCACTGGCGCAACACCTCCCGCGCTTCGTCCAGCAATGCCGTACCGGCTTCAGTGAGCTTCGGTTGACGCCCGCTGCTACGGTCGAACAGGCTGACACCCAGGTCTTCTTCCAGCAACGCTATCGAACTGCTGACCGCCGACTGCGCCTTGCACTGATCCCGCGCCACGGCAGAAAACGAACGCTGCTCCGCTACGCTGACAAACAACCGCAACTGCTCCAGATTCCATTGCATGCTCATGGCTCAACCCATCTTATAAACAGATAGGTAATGACTTTACCGCATCTGGCGAATCACTAGAATGCCGACCTCAGAGAGCAACACTTCACACGAGGATTGAACCATGACCGCTTACTACTACCTGGCCATTGCCATCTGCGCCGAAGTGATTGCCACTGTTTCGATGAAAGCCGTCAAAGGCCTCAGCACCCCGCTGCCATTGGTGCTGGTCATTCTCGGCTACGGCATTGCCTTCTGGATGCTGACCCTGGTGGTGCGCAGCGTTCCGGTGGGTGTGGCGTACGCCGTGTGGGCCGGCATGGGGATCGTGATGGTCAGCGTCGCGGCACTGTTTATCTACGGGCAGAAACTGGACGTGCCGGCGATGCTGGGGATGGCGTTGATTGTGCTGGGTGTTGTGGTGATCCAGCTGTTCTCCAAAACTGCCGGGCACTAAATCCGAAGCACGATTCATTGTAGGAGCGAGCCTGCTCGCGATAGCGGTGTATCAGTCGACATTGATATCGACTGACACGCCCTCATCGCGAGCAGGCTCGCTCCTACAGGTTTTGCATCCGCCAACAAATCTGCTCTTCGTCGAGTCTGTATACTGCGCCCTCGTCTTGAACACAGAGGTCGCTGCATGCCATCCGTTATTTCCACCGACGTTCTGATTGTCGGCGCTGGTGTCGCCGGCCTCTGGCTGAATGCGCGCCTGCGACGCCAGGGTTTTTCGACCGTGCTGGTGGAAAGCGCCAGCCTCGGCGGCGGGCAGAGCGTGAAGTCCCAGGGCATCATCCACGGCGGTGCCAAATACGCGCTGCACGGCGCCCTGACCGGCGCCTCGGAAGCCATCGCCGACATGCCGCGCCGCTGGCGCGAAGCCCTGGCTGGTGATGGCGAGCTGGATCTGTCCGGCGTGCGCCTGCTGTCCGAAGCTCACTACCTGTGGTCCCCCGGCACCCTCGCCGGCAACCTCACCAGTTTTTTTGCCAGCAAGGCCGTGCGCGGTCGCGTCGATCAGGTCAAGGGCGAGCAATTGCCGCCTGCCCTGCGAGACAAACGCTTCAAGGGCAAGGTCTATCGCCTGGCGGAACTGGTGGTCGATGTGCCGAGCCTGATCCAGCGCCTGGCCGATCTGGCGGGAGATGGTTTGCTCGCAGGGCAGAGAATCGAGCCGTTGCTGGAAGGTGGCGTGCTGGTCGGCCTGAAGGTGGATGAGCGCGAAATCCGTGCCCAACGCATCGTCCTGAGCGCCGGTGCCGGGACGGCGGCATTGCTTGAAGCACTGGGCCTGAGCCAGCCCGCCATGCAGCGCCGCCCGTTGCACATGATCATCGCCAAGGGTCCAAGCCTCAAACCGCTGTACGCCCACTGCCTGGGCGGTGGTACCAAACCCCGTATCACCGTGACCACACACCCGGCGGCGGATGGCCAATGGGTCTGGTATCTGGGCGGCGATATCGCGGAATCTGAAGGCGTGGCCCGTGAGCCTGCCGAGCAAATCGCCACCGCACAGAAAGAACTCGGCCAGTTGCTGCCGTGGATCGACTTGAGCACGGCGCGTTGGGCCACCCTGCGCGTAGATCGCGCCGAACCCCTGCAATCCGGCCTGACCCGCCCCGACAATGCGTTTCTCGCAGAAGAAGGCCGCCTGCTGGTGGGCTGGCCGACCAAGCTCGCCCTGGCGCCGGACTTCGCCGACCGTGTGATCGCCAGCCTGACCCGCGACGGTATCCAGCCAAGCCACCCGCCAGCACTGCCTGAACTGCCGAAGCCACCGATGGGCGTACCTGCCTGGGAGCAACTGCTGCCATGAGCCAACCGACCCTGCACGACCTGCATCGCCCCCTGGGCAGTACCGGCCTGGTGGTTTCACCCTTGGGCCTTGGCACGGTGAAACTGGGCCGCGACCAAGGGGTGAAGTATCCCAACGGCTTCAGGATTCCCGATGACGATGAAGCGCACATGTTGCTCAAGCTCACCCGCGACCTGGGTATCAATCTGATCGACACCGCACCTGCCTATGGTCGCAGCGAAGAACGCCTCGGCCCGTTGCTGCGCGGTCAGCGCCAGGACTGGGTGATTGTCAGCAAGGTGGGTGAAGAGTTTGCCGACGGCCAGTCCCTTCACGATTTCAGCGCCGCACACACACGTATGTCGGTGGAGCGCAGCCTGCAACGCCTGGAAACGGACTTCATCGATCTGGTGCTGGTGCACTCCGATGGCAACGACCTGGCGATCCTCAATGACTGCGAAGTCTACGAGACCCTCGCCGCGCTCAAGGCCGAAGGCAAGATTCGCGGTTTCGGCTTTTCCGGCAAAACCGTCGACGGTGGCCTGAAGGCCCTGGAGCAAGGCGACTGCGCGATGGTCACCTACAATCTGAACGAACAAAACGAGAAGGCCGTCATTGACTATGCTGCTGCACACGGCAAAGCCATTCTGGTCAAGAAAGCCCTCGCCAGCGGTCATGTCTGCCTGAGTCCGGGCGTGGATCCGGTGCGCGCCAGTTTCGAATTGTTGTTTGAACATCCGGGTGTTGCCAGTGCTATTGTCGGGACCATCAATCCGCTGCACCTCGCCCACAATGTCGCGACCGTTGCCCAGGTCCTACGTAGCCACTGACGCCGCCCACGCGGCCTTAAGCAGGAGCCGACATGTCGCGTACGCTCATCAGAAAGAACCCGAGCAACTTCAAGACCCTGCCGTTATTCGTCGAAGCGACTCCCGAAGGCCTGGCTTATCAGAGCGTCGGCAGGCCGCTGAATTTCTCCCAGACCCTGCAACGTCGTCGTCCGGTGACGGTCGGCGACAGCGAACGGTTTTCCCTGGAGCTGGCCAACCTCGGGGTTTCGGTGCGCCTGACCCTGCATTGGCAGAATCGCGATTACTGGGTGCTGGTGCGCCAACGCCGGCAGGACCGTGGCGATGTGGTGCTCAAGCTGATCTCCGGCTACGTGCCGGCTCATGAGCTGAACCTGCCCTTGCACACGGCGATCCAGGAGATAGCCGAAGAATGCCTGCTGGAAACTCCGGAAGGCTGGCTCGGTGGGCGGTTCAATGACACCTGGCTGCCGACGCCCTACTCGGCCGCCCTGCATTACCGTGAAGCCCTGCCGTTTCGCTTGTCGCCTTTGTCCGGTTCGGCTCGGCCGGTACGTTGCGCCAATCTGATGCTGATAGAGCGTCCGCGGGCTTACGTGCATTTACCGACGGCGTCACTGCAATTGATTTACGACTTGCGCCTGGACGTTCCCAAGGAAGCCAAATCCCTGAGCCTGTTCCATGTCGATGAAAGACTGGAAGGCGATCAACTCGTCGCCCGCCTCGACCGCAAGCGTCCCGATCTGTACTTGATGCCTTTGCAGGACGGCCATCCGATGGCTGAGCTGTATACCCTGAAAAAGGATCAACTGTACCCGGCCAGCACGCGCGGCCTGTACCTGGCCGAGAGTTTTGCCCGACAGGAAGGCTGGTTGGTGCGCGATGAGCGGATTCGCTGGAAGGACTGGGTGAGACAGCAGGGGTTGACCCCTCCGGGGAAGGATTCGGGGTTGGCGCGGTTACGTGGGAAGGCCAAGTTGCTGCTGAAGAAAATCGTGCCGCGTAAAAAAGTAAGCACTTAAACGCAAAAGATCGCAGCCTGCGTACTCCATGTAGGAGCTGCCGCAGGCTGCGATCTTTTGATTTTACGATCCCCAGGCTACCGGAAAAGATCGCAGGCTACGCCAGCTCCTACGACTTGCGGATCTTCTCGACAATCGCGGTGGTCGAGCTGTTTTCCACCAGCCCCAGCACTTTCACGGTGCCACCGTAGGCCGTCACGATGTCCGCGCCGACCACCTGGTCGACCCCGTAGTCACCACCCTTGACCAGCACATCCGGCTTGACCGCGCTCAGCAGGTTTTCCGGAGTGCCTTCCGGGAAACTGATGACCCAGTCCACCGCCCCCAGACCGGCCAGCACCGCCATGCGCCGGTCGACACTGTTGATCGGACGGCCTGGCCCTTTCAGGCGGCTGACCGATGCATCGTCGTTTACCGCAACGATCAAACGATCGCCCTGGGCCCGCGCCTGTTCGAGGTAGGTCACATGACCGGCGTGCAGGAYATCGAAGCAACCGTTGGTGAACACGATCCGCTCTTTGTGCGCGCGGGCATCGTCGACCGCCAGCAACAGTTGCTCAAGACCCAGCACACCGCGCTCGGAACCTTCCTCGCGCTGGATCGCACGACGCAATTCCGGCGCACTGATGGCCGCCGTACCGAGTTTGCCGACCACGATACCGGCCGCCAGATTGGCCAGAGCCACCGCGTGAGGCAGCTCTTCGCCAGCGGCAATCGCGGCCGCCAGGGTGGAAATCACCGTATCGCCAGCACCGGTCACGTCGAACACTTCACGGGCACGAGCCGGCAAGTGCAGCGCCGGGTGATCCGGACGCAACAAGGTCATGCCGTGCTCGCCACGTGTCACCAGCAAGGCACCGAGGTCCAGGTCGTGCATCAGCTGCGCGCCCTTGCTCACCAATTCGTGCTCATCGGCGCAACCACCGACGATGGTTTCGAATTCGTTGAGATTCGGTGTGATCAGGCTCGCACCGCGGTAGATCGAGAAATCCTTGCCCTTGGGATCGGCCAGCACCGGAATGCCACGGGCACGGGCAGCCTGGATCAGCGCCTGATGGTTTTTCAGCGCGCCTTTGCCGTAGTCGGACAGCACCAGCACCTTGATGCCTTCGAGCAACTCATCGACCTGCACAGCCAGCGCCAGCGCGTCAGTGGCGAAGGGCTCTTCGAAGTCGATACGCAGCAATTGCTGGTGACGGCTCATGACCCGCAGCTTGACGATGGTCGGCTGGTGCGCAATGCGCTGGAAGATGGCCCGCACGCCGGCGCCCTTGAGGCTGTTGACCAGGCTGTTGGCGGCTTCATCGTCGCCGGTGACACCGACCAACGAAGCCGGAGCCCCCAGGGCGGCAATGTTCAAGGCAACGTTGGCAGCACCGCCCGGGCGGTCTTCGATGTGATCTACCTTGACCACCGGCACCGGCGCCTCAGGAGAAATCCGTGAGGTACCACCATGCCARTAACGGTCGAGCATGACATCGCCGACCACCAAGACGGGGGCTTGATCGAATCGCGGCATGGACAACTTCATGGTGCAACCCACATACAGAATGAACAGGGGCGCGATATTAACACAGGGTTGGTGTCGGCTTGTGCGGTGGCTGCAACCGGATGATTCGCCGGGATTTATTGCTCATTTTTTGAGCGAAAACCCGCCAGGCGACGACACGCATCGGCTTCATTCATAACCAGGCATCTCGTAGCTTGGGCAACAATTTCCAGAGATAACGTTGCAACATGCAGACACCCGCGCGAAAGGACGAGCCAGGCTCGCCCTTTCGGGGTCAGGCGATGTCTTCGGCCGGGGCGTCGAGGCCCATCGCGTTGAGGCGCGAGTAGTAGCCGTTTTGCGCCAGCAGTTGATCATGGGTGCCGCGCTCGACGATTTTCCCCTGATCCATGACCAGGATCAGGTCGGCCTTCTCGATGGTCGACAGGCGGTGAGCGATCACCAGCGTGGTGCGACCTTTCATGACCTGATCCAGGGCTGCCTGAATATGCCGCTCGGACTCGGTATCGAGTGCCGAAGTCGCCTCGTCGAGAATCAGCAGGGGAGCATTCTTCAACAGCGCCCGGGCAATCGCCAGGCGCTGACGCTGGCCACCGGAAAGCAGCACGCCGTTTTCCCCGACCTGGGTGTCCAGGCCTTCAGGCAACTGAGCAATGAAGTCCATTGCGTAGGCATCCTTGGCCGCCTTTTCAATGTCTTCACGGGGTGCACCGGCCAGGTCGCCATAAGCGATGTTGTTGGCCACGGTGTCGCTGAACAGGGTCACGTGCTGGGTCACCTGGGCGATATGCCGACGCAGGTTCAATAGCTTGTACTGTTCCACTTCGACGCCATCGATGAGGATTTCACCCTTGTCGTGGTGATAGAAACGCGGAATCAGGTTGGCCAGGGTCGACTTGCCGCTGCCCGAACGTCCCACCAGCGCCACCATTTGCCCGGGCTCGACCGAGAAACTGATGTCATTGAGCACCTGACGCTCGGTGTCAGGGTAGGTAAAGCTGAGGTTGCGCACGTCCAGGCGACCGCTGACGACGTCACGCTCGACGGTGCCGGTATCGACTTCAGGTTCGACATCCAGTTGCTCGAAGATACTTTCGGCACCGGCCACCCCCTTCTGGATGGTCGAGCTGACTTCGGACAGCTGGCGAATCGGCTTGGGTAGCAGGCCGGCCAAGGTGATGTAGGCCACCATGTCGCCGGCTGACGCATCGCCACGCAGGAACAGCACCAGGAACATCAGCACGGCCATGGCGGTGTAGATCACCAATTGCAGCAGCGGCGTGTAGATGGCGCCGGTGCGGGTCATGCGCAATTGCTTGTCAGTGTTGCCCTGGCTGGCGTCGAAGAAGCGTTTCTCTTCATAGGCTTCACCGCCGAAGCTGCGCACCACGCGATAACCCTGGATGGTTTCGGACGCCACATGCGTCACGTCTCCCATGGCCAGCTGGATTTTCTTGCTCTGCTTGCGGAATTTCTTGCTGGCGGTGCGCACCATGATGGCGATCAGCGGCAGGATGGCGACCATGACCAGCGTCAGGCGCCAGTTCATGAACAACAGCGAGGCAAACAGGAAGATCACCGTCATGCCTTCACGAATTACGACCTTGATCGCATCCGTTGCCGCCCCCGTGACCATGGTCACGTTGAAGGTGATACGTGAAATCAGGTGCCCCGAGTTATGCTTGTCGAAATACCGGTTTGGCAACACCAGCAGGTTGTTGAACAACTGCACCCGCAAGTCATGGACCAGGCCCAGGGAAACCTTGGCCAGGAAGTAGTTGCCCAGGTACGACCCCAATCCCTGCCACGCAGCGATCAGGATGATCAACAACGGCACCGCCTGCAGCAGTTGCAGATCCCGCAGGTAGGGCACGGTTGGAAACAGCGCCGCTTCAGGGTTGGACAGACCGTCGACGAAGTACTTGAGGATGTAGCCCAGCATTGGCTGCGTCGAAGCGAAAATCAGAAAACCGACGATGCTGATCAGGAACAGGCTGATGTACGGCCGGACATAGCCGAGCAGACGGAAGTAGATTTTCAAGCTCGATGGGCTTGCACTGAGACTGGAGTCGGTCATATCACGCGAATGTCGATAAAAAGGACGCTGACTTTAGCACAGCTTCCCCAGGGTTCTGGCAATCGCATACAGTCTGTGTATTGTGGCGCGTCAAATACCCACCAGATGTCCCTGCCTTGGTACGCTCGCTCAATTCAGGAATAAGTTACTCAGCATGCAATCAAACGCTTTGAACAGCACGTCCAATAGAATCTTCGATTTCATTTGCTTGTGGATCCTTCCGCTCGGTTATTTATTACTGCTTTGTGCGCTGTTTTTCCTGCCTGGGCGCAGTGTGCATCACAAGCTTTACTATGGCCTGTTCAGCATTCCGGCACTGATTGCGCTGTGCCTGCGTCCGCGGCTCAGCAAAGAACTGCTGCACGAACCGATCGTCATTGCAGTCCTGCTGTTTGTGGCGTGGGCACTACTCAGTCTGCGCTGGGGACTGGGCGGCGACATCGACTTTGGTGAGTTCAAACCGCCATTGCATACCCTGATGCTGTTCGTTGGCTGCTACCTGCTGGTGCGCTATCGCAGCGAAATCATTCAGCCCCTGCTGTTCTGCGCCGCAACGGTGGCGCTGATTGCCTCTGTCTATAACCTGTACAGGTTCGGCCAGATCTACCAACCGGAAATGCGCCTGATCGGTGTCGGCGCGTTCGACAATCCACTGCTCAGCTCCCACGCTTTCGGCTTTTTCTGTACTTACTGGCTGAGCCTGAGCATGACCTGCAAGCGACACCAGGTACTTTGGTTAAGCATACCGGCGATGGCGATCATGTTCGCCGCCGTCCTGGCCACCGGCTCCAGGACCCCACTGGTTGCACTGACGCTGGCCGCGCTGTGGCTGTGCTACATCTGCTGGAATCGACGCTCGGTCTTCATGCTTGGCTCCATGTTCATCACCGGCACGGCGACTTTCGCGTTGTTTGCGGACAAGATCCTCGAAAGAGGCAGCTCCTTTCGTATCGAGCTCTGGCAATTGGCCATGGACAGGATCACTGATCATCCGTGGATCGGGCACGGCTACAACGCCGAACTGACCCTGGACCCAGGCGTCGGCTACCCCCTTCAGGAGCCCCATAGCTTTGCCCTGGGCGTGCTCTACTACGTCGGCATTATCGGTCTGCTGCCATGGCTGTTCTTCCTCGCGTGGAGCTTCATCAGTAGCTGGCGCCATCGCGTGCAACCGCTGTTTGTCATTGCCTCAGCCTGGCTGGCCTTCGGTATCGGTGCGGGCCTGACCGAAGGTGGCGGAATTATCTCTCGCCCCAAGGAGCACTGGTTCCTGCTGTGGATCCCGTTGGCGCTGATTGCTGCATTGAGCATCAATCAACGGGCCAGGCGCCTGCTGGACACGCCGATCAAGACCGCGACACCAAGCGCACTGCAACAACTGACGGCCGATGCCCGGGTCATCGAAGAAGATGGTTTGGGCCCCAAAGTCCTGCGCCTGACCGATGGCAGCTTTCTCAAGCTGTTCCGCCGTCGCCGCTGGTACACCTCGGGCAGTTTCACGCCCTACTCCGATCGATTTGCCGTCAACAGTGTGCAACTGCGCAACATGGGCATCCCGACACCGCACATCCTCGACCTTTACCGGTTCGAAGACGGCAGCAACGCTGTGCACTACTCTCCCTTGCCGGGCAACACGCTGCGCCAGATCCTGCAAGGCATCACCGCCCCGGCGGTGCGCCAGGCACTGGTGGAGCGCTTCGGCAAATTCATGGCCCAACTGCATCAGCAAGGGGTCTACTTCCGCTCCCTGCACCTGGGTAATGTGCTGGTGCTGGAGGACGGCGAGTTCGGCCTGATCGACCTGGCCGACCTGCGGATTTACCCTTCATCGTTGAGCCCTTCGCTGCGTCGGCGCAATCTGCGCCACATGCAGCGCTACGCATCAGATTGGCACTGGCTGTTCGAGGATCACTTCGAAGCGCTGCTGCAGGGATACGCTGCAGTGGCTTCGCAATCCGACGTAGATAATTTGCACAGGCACGTGCTGGCCGGGAGTCCTCCTGCCCAGGCTCACCGATGATAGAAACCAACCCGCTTATCGCGATGACGGCCTACCTGCTCGCCATCGCGACTGCTGCGCTACTGTTGCGCAGCGTGCCGAGATTCACCCGACAGCTGGAGCATCGCGGCGAAAGCCGCTTTGCCGGCATCGACGGCTTACGCGGGTATCTGGCCTTCGGCGTGTTCGTGCACCACTCGATCATTACCTGGATCTTTCTGCAAACCGGCGTGATCGATTTTCCGCCGAGCAACTTCTACTCGCAGCTCGGCCAGGGTAGCGTCGCCCTCTTTTTCATGATCACCAGCTTTCTGTTCTGGGACCGCTTGCTGACCCATGGGCGGCAACACGACTGGCTGGCATTTGCGGTATCTCGGCTGTTTCGCCTCTACCCGCTCTACCTGCCGCTGATGTTGACCGTGTTTGTCTGTGTGTTCTATTTGCAGGACTGGGAACTCAAGGACTCCGGCACCCAGCTCATTGGCCAGACCCTGGCCTGGCTGATATTCGACCGGCCAGACGTCAACCAGTACCACCAGACCGGCATGCTGATATCCAACGTCACCTGGACGCTGGGGTACGAGTTGTTTTTCTACCTGGCCCTGCCACTGGCCGCCATGCTGTTCATTTATCGCGGCGGCTGGATGCAGACAGTGCTGTGCCTTATCGGCATCTATGCCCTGTACGAGGTGGTCGGCTGGGAACACTCGCTGAAGAAGCACTTCCTGGCCAGTTTCCTCGGCGGCATCGCTGCAGCGTACTGGGTTCGCCGCCCACAATGGGTCGCCTGGAGCCTGTCTCCGCTAGCGGGCATCATCGCCCTGCTCGCATTGGCGATCGCCTTTACGGTGTTCAACCGGGCTTTCAACCTGGGAGCGCTGCTGCTGCTTTCACTGTTCTTTGTGATCGTGGCGTCCGGCAACACCTTGTTCGGTGCCCTGAGACCACGCAGCATTCGCTGGCTGGGGGAAATCAGCTACAGCACGTATTTGCTGCACGGTTTCGTGCTCTGGGTACTGGTGCAGCGACTGCCGCCGGTATTGCATCTCGACGCCCGGCAAGCCTGGGTCTTCCTGCCGTTGCTGGCTGTGTGCAGTTGCCTGCTGATCATCATCAGCAGCCTGAGTTACCTGTACATCGAAAAGCCCGGTATCAATGCCGGCAAGAAAACCCTGCACTGGTTGCGCCAGAACAGGAAGCTGAGGAAAGAACTTTCGGAGGAGTCGGCTCAACAACGTTAAGCAACCACCGGGGCATGTCATCGAGGACAATGCCCCGCCTCCCCCCCTTGAATCCCGCCTTTGGCTCAGTCTTTCTCCAGCCGCGAGAAATACATCCGCCCCAGCCCACGCCAGGTTTTCTTGTTCCAGGCCTTGAACGGAATCTGCGCCAGCAACTCCCGCGCCAGCTTGCGATCACGGTTGGCGGTCTTGAGGAACATGGAGTTGAGAAATTTGTAGCGCACCTCGTCATACAGCGGGTGATCGCTGAAGAGCGCGTAGGTGCGCAGGATGCTGTCAATCATGAAGCGGTGGTTCTTGTAGGAGTTGGTGGCGTGCTTGCGATAGCGCGCCATCAACACATTCAGACCATCGATAAAGTAACCGGCATGGGTCACCTTCAGTTCAATCAGCAAGTCTTCCAGGCGAATGGTCGGGTCGAAACCGCCCACCTTCTCCAGCGCTTCGCGACGGATCATCAGGGTGGGAGCCGGAGGATAGGGCTTGCGCTCCAGGAACATGTCGTYGAAGTCCAGGCGACGGAACGGTACATCCCGGCGTTGGCGCTTCTCGGGGTAGAGATTGCCGTCGGCATCGATCAACTCGATGTTACCGGCGCAAATGCCGACCTCGGGCTTGCCGTCCATATGGGCGACCTGGGTGGCGATTCGCTCCGGCAACATGATGTCATCCGAACCGAACGGCACGATCAGGCTGCCCTTGGCCCGGGCAATCGCACCATTGAGGGTGTTGGTCAGCCCCTGGTTTTCCTGCACCCGGAAATCGAAACCATGGATTGCCTGCAGCGCCTTGATCCGCTCGACGCTGTCATCTTTCGAGCCATCGTCGACCACCAGCAACTCGATGTTCCGATAGGTCTGGTTGAGGACGCTGAGAATGCTTTCCTCGATGTAAGGGGCATGGTTATACGACGCGATGATGACCGTGACGATGGGTTGCGCGTCGTTCATGGCTGTTCCTTGCGGGCCTGTTCCAGGCCGGAGTCGATCAGATTGAGGTATTCGCGACGGAACTCCTCGATGTCATGGTGTTGCTGCAGATAACGGAAAGCCTGCTCGCCCTTGGCCTTGAGCTCGTCATCCGTCAGCCCGAGGTAAGTGTCCAGCGCCGCCTGCAGCGTCGGCACATCCTTCGGTGTAATCGCCAGGCCACCGGCACCCTCGATGAGCGGCAGCATGGCCGGCACGTTCGAGGCGATCACTGGCAAATGCCCGCTCATGCCTTCAAGCAGCGCCAACCCGAGTCCTTCGGCCAGGGAGGGCATGGTCCAGATATCGAAAGCGCGAATGTACTGCAGGGCAATTTCCTTGAACCCCAGCAAATGGGCGCGACCGCTGAGGCCGAGGCGGTCGATTTCCGCAGCCAGGCGCGACTCTTCACGGCCGGCTCCGATGATCGCCAGTTGGGTATTCGGGTATTTGTCCTTGAGTGCCGCGAAGGCCTGCAGCAAATAGATATGGCCCTTGACCGGCACCAGTCGCCCCAACGCACCGATCAGCCGCACAGACGGATCGATGCCCAACATTTCACGGGCTTTTTCACGACTGTGTTGCAGGCCTTCGGCTTGCTCGATGTCGATGGCATTGGTGATGGCGTAGGTATTCTGGTCAGTGAAGCCGCAGTCACAGTCCAGCAGATACTGTTTCACCGCAGGCGACACGCCGACGAAGCGCCAGTGACGATCAATCAGGCGCTGGGTCTGGCGGCGCCGGTAAAAACGGTCGTACTCGCCAAAGCCGTGGGAAATACCGATGCACAAAGGCACTTTCAGCCAGCGGTTGAGTGCCAGCATCATGTTGACCGGCTTGAAGCGATTGCAGATCACCACATCGAATTTTTCCCGGCGGCAGAACTTGTACAGCTGCCACATGGCCCGCAGGCGCATGCCCTTGAGGGACTTGTCGGAAAACTCGAAGTACACCGAACGGTCGGCCCGGCTCACCGCTTCACCCGGCCCGGGTTTGCCGCGCAAAAATGCGGCGGTCACTTCATAGCGTTCACTGGGCAGGGCCTTGACGATTTGCTCCGCGAGGTCGGCGAAATCATGGGCTTTGACGTTGTAGTCAGGCTGCAGTTGCAGGACCTTTGACCGCTGACTCATAACTCTCCCCGCTGAGAAACATTGCCTGGTGTGTGCTTGAGGGACCACAAAAGCTCGTGGCGCCGGACTGCCTTGCGAAAGAATTCGTTCTGGCCATAGGTTGGCGGCAAGCGGCCGGCCAACAACCGTTGGATCAACCGACGCAAGCGACGCTTGAACGGCATCGCCGGTTGCAGGTCGTGCATCATGCCCAACGCCATGGCTTTGTCTCGCTGCTGCTCCAGCGGCAAGGGCAGGCAATAAGGTTGCATCGGTTGGGACGGATCGAAGGCAGGCGGCAAGGCGATGCCGTCACCGGTATCGCCCATCGGCCAGCGGTCGTTGTCGTGCAGGTGGTTGGCATAGCCCAGCAGCGTGGTCGGTTGCCAGTCCAGGCCTTGCAAGGCTTCGAGGACTGCCGCCTGGGCGCAGATATGATCGGGATGCGGATCCAGGGTCGGATGCGGCAGGACGATGACCTCGGGCCGGGCCCGCAGCAGCAACTCTCGCAGATCCGCCAGCAGGTTGTTCCAGGTCGGCGCGCCATCGACATCGCCGGGCAGCACGAAAGGATTCAACCGGCGGAACAGACGGGTATCACTCATATCCGCTTCCCGCGATCCCGCCGCTACGGCAGGCGCGGCCTGCATGCTCGCCAATTGCAGACAGAAGTAACCCAGTTGTACGCAGTGAGCCTCGGGCACTCCGGCCCAACGTGGCACGGCGATACTGTCCCAGGTGCGCAGGCGGCCTTTCAAGCGGGCCGCATCGACCTTGTTCAGGCCCATCTGCCGATAGTGCTCGGCTTCGATTTCACCGGCGGTCAGCGTGACGATCCAGGTTTCGTCGGCCTGGCTGTACAAACCGTAGGCCGCCAGTTCGGCGTCATCGGCGTGGGGGGCGATGACCATCACCCGCTGATGCCGGTAATCCGAGTGCTCGAACGCCCACAGCACGGGCTCACCAAACACGCGACAGAAGCGCCCGCGCAAGCGCAGGTCACCGCGCGACAGCGCCTGAGCCTGACCACTGAGATTGAGGTAACGCAGGCCGTTCACGCCCCGCTCGAAGGTTTGTCGATCAGGGTTTTCGCCACCCGCCAACTCCACCACCGGATCGATAAAACGCCCCAGCCAGGTGCTTTTTACCCGCAGGGCCAACACCAGCGTCGCGTCGTCGACCAGCATCACGCCCTCGTCCAGCCGCAAGTGTTCACCGCTCAGGTGCACCTTGGGCTGTGGCGTATACGGGGGGAAGCTGTACTGGTAATCGTCTTTCGCTGAGTAGAACAGATGGTCGGCAAACCAGGCTTCGTGGGCAATCCAGCCAAGAACCGCCAGCACCAGCGGCAACCACCAGGCCACCAGCACACCTACGACGATCAACAGCACCAGCGCAATCAACAGGCCGATACGTTTATTGCGCCGGTGGCGCTTGAGCAGTTGCTGTTTGCGGCTCATGGCTTGGCTCATACGGTGAAGACCGGCACGGGGTTGCACCAGCGATCCTTGTACTCACGATCGGCGCGACCGAAGGAAAAGCGCAACGGTTTGTCCTGTGCCCGGGCATGCTCCCAGGCGCTTTGCGTATTGAGAAAACTCAGCACACTGCCAGGGCTGAACTCGCGAGTCTCGGGATCGACTCCGCCGTTGATGTACTCGACACTGATCCACTGCGGGGTCTCGACGCGGTACACCAGTTGTATCGCAATCGGCGCATCGTTGAGGAAAATCACCGAGCCGATCAGCAACTCGCGCAGCAACTCGACGACCTCGGTCATGCGCTCGGCACCCGTCGCCGGGAAGCCCCAGCGGCGCTGGAACAGGTCGCAATAAATCGCCGCCAGTTCAGTGCTGGAAAATTCGGACACCGGCCGCACCACGCCACCGGCCTCTTCCAGCAAGCGCAATTCGCGGCGCTGGTTATAGCGAAATTTTTTCGACAGTTCTTCGGGTGTGCGGGCCATGGCCAGTTGTTCGGCTTGCAACTTGATGCCAGTGAAACGACCTTCGTTCAGCGCCGACAGATACCGCGCGCGATGGCGCAAAGGCGCTTGGGTATCGGCAGCGGCGGGCAGGATGATCTCGGCGTTGCCCAGGTCGAACAGACCTTTTTTGCCGCGACGCTTGAGCACGTCCTTGGACAAGGCCAGGTCGCGCCCCCAGGTCGGGATCGCCGCCTTGACCTCGTCACCCTGGACCCAGGCCAGGTAACGCACCGGAATATCCGCCAATTGCGCCAGCCGCTCGACCACCATGGGATGAGTCGCGACACTGCCGCCATAACGCTGCCAGGTTTCGGCGTAAGTCGAGGCGTCGACTACCGCCCAGCCACGCTCGCGCCAGCCTTGAAATCGGTTGAGCATCAGCCCCTCTGTGCCAGTTCGGTAACGTGCGGCAAATGCCAGAAAGCATCGCGCACCGCGCGATCGGAGAAGCGTTCGCGCAAGCGCTCGAGCATTAACTCGGCACACTGTCGGCGTTGCTGATCATCCATGCCAGCCAGATGTTGCAGCCCTTGGGCCAGACGCCCGGCATCGCCCAACGGGAACAGGATGCCCACGCCTTCGACCACTTCTTTCGCTCCGCCGCACGCCGTTGCGAGCAAAGGTACACCAGCGGCCATGGCCTCCAGCAGCACCATGCCGAACGGTTCGTGATCAGAGCTCAGGGCAAACACATCGAAGGCCCGGAAGTAGTTACGCGCATCCGGCACCTGACCGAGGAACAGAACCCGGTCACCGATACCCAGTTCCCGGGCCTGGTCCTTGAGGTCCTCCTCCAGACGCCCCTTACCGAGAATCACCAGCTGACTGTTGGCCGGCAACCCCGGCAACGCCTCGGCAAAACCGTGCAACAGCGTGGCCTGGTCCTTGTCCGGATGCAGCCGCCCGACGTTGCCGACGATCCAGGCATCCGCCGCCAGCCCGAGGGTTTCCCGGGCCTCGCGAGCCGACACCTGCGTGGCTTGCAAGGCATCCACGTCGATACGGTTGTACAAGGTCTGAATTCGCGAAGCCGGCCACTTCGGCAGGCAATTGCGCATGTCGTCGCGCACCGCGTCGGACACGCCAAGCAAACTCAAACGCTTGCGGAATATATGCGCGAACAGTTTACGGCTGCCGCGCTGGTAGTCTTCAAACCCGTGGTGCACGCCAATGACCGGCRACGACGTACCGAGCAAGGCGATGTAGATAGGCTTGAAGCGATGAGCGATGCAGAAACTGAAGTTGCGCGACGCGGCGATCTTGCGCAGATCGCCGATGGCTCCCAGCTTCAGGCCGCGAATGGCTTTGGAGCTGTACTCCATGAACAGCACTTCATCGCTGGCGCATTGCGCGGCGACTTCAGCATCGGCAACCCCGGTGAGAAACACCGTGGTCACTCGATAACCGGTCCCAGCGAACAGGCTGGCGTACTGCCGTGCGCAGTCCAGAAACGGCCCGTCATAGCCGTGGCAGAACTGCAGCACATGGCGTTCAGCCGAACGTGTCATAGGCGTTCGCGCCCTCTTTGACCACCAGGATGTCTTCCATGATCAGATACTGTAGATCCGAACCGAAGAACATGTTCAGGGCGTCGGTCGGCGAGCAGATCATCGGTTCGCCGCGACGGTTGAGCGAGGTGTTGAGCGACACGCCGTTGCCGGTGAGCACTTCCAGCGCTTTCATCATGTCGTAGTAGCGCGGGTTGTATTCGCGCTTGAGCACCTGGGCGCGGGAGGTGCCGTCTTCGTGGACGACTTCCGGCACGCGGGTTTTCCACTCTTCAGCCACTTCGAAGGTGAAGGTCATGAACGGAGCCGGGTGATCGATCTTGATCATCTGTGGAGCGACAGTGTCGAGCATCGACGGGCAGAAAGGCCTCCAGCGCTCGCGGAACTTGATCTGGTGATTGATTCGGTCGGCCACACCGGCCACGCTCGGGCAACCGATAATCGAGCGACCACCCAGTGCACGCGGACCAAACTCCATGCGGCCCTGGAACCACGCCACCGGGTTGCCATCGACCATGATCTTGGCGATCTGCTCCGGCATGTTGTCGAGCTTGCGCCACGTCGGCTTGTCGGCGTGACGGGCGCACGCGGCGATCACGTCTTCGTTGCTGTACGACGGGCCGAGGTAGACGTGCTCCATCTTCTCGACCGGTACGCCACGGGCGTGGGACACATAGGCTGCCGCGCCCACCGCGGTACCGGCATCGCCGGAGGCAGGCTGTACAAACAGTTCCTTGACGTCGTCGCGAGCGATGATTTTCTGGTTGAGCTTGACGTTCAACGCACAGCCACCGGCGTAGGCCAGTTTGCCGGTTTGCTTGAGCACGTCGCCCAGGTAGTAGTCGATCATCTGCAGCGCAATTTTTTCGAACAGCGCTTGAATGCTGGCGGCGTAGTGGATGTACGGCTCGTCGGCGATATCGCCTTCACGCTTGGGACCCAGCCACTCGATCAGCTTCGGCGAGAAGTAGTAACCTTTGCCCTTCTCTTTGTAGCGACGCAAGCCGATGACGTTGGCGTAGTCGGTGTTGATCACCAGTTCGCCGTTTTCGAACGAAGCCAGGCGCGAGAAGTCGTATTTGCTGGCATCGCCATACGGCGCCATGCCCATGACCTTGAACTCACCGTCGAGCATATCGAATCCGAGGAACTCGGTGATCGCGCCGTACAGGCCGCCGAGGGAGTCCGGATCGAAGAATTCCTTGATCTTGTGGATCTTGCCGTTTTCGCCATAACCGAAGAAGGTCGTGGCGTACTCGCCCTTGCCGTCGATGCCCAGGATCGCGGTTTTCTCTTTGAAACCGGAGCAGTGATAAGCGCTGGAGGCGTGGGCCAGGTGGTGCTCGACCGGCTCGATCTTGATCTTCTTCGGATCAAAACCCAGTTGCTCCAGGCACCAGACGATCTTGTTGCGATAGCGCTTGTAGCGACGGTTGCCCATCAGGATCGCGTCGAGGGCGCGGTCCGGGGCATACCAGTAACGCTTGGCGTACTGCCAGCGGGCCTTGCCGAACAGGCTGATCGGAGCGAATGGAATCGCTACCACGTCAACGTCGGACGGCTTGATGCCAGCCTGTTCCAGGCAGAACTTCGCCGATTCGTAGGGCATGCGGTTCTTTGCATGTTTATCGCGTACGAAGCGTTCCTCTTCAGCCGCCGCGACCAGCTTGCCGTCGATGTACAGGGCTGCGGAAGGATCATGGCTAAGGGCGCCGGACAGGCCAAGAATCGTCAATGCCACRGGGGTCTAGCCTCTTTAGTCTGCATGCAGGCGCAAGCGCCTCAAAAATTAATGTGYCCTCGCAAGGGGCGAGAGACAGCTAAAGGGCGGGATTATAGCTTAAAAGCAGCGGCAAGCCTCTAGCCGCAAGCGGCCAGCAACTGCGACAGGGACCTCGCGGCATTTTTATCCGCGCGCAGGTCGCCAATAGATGGAAATATTGCCGTCCACGCTTTGCCGGTAAATCGTGTACGGCAAGACAACGGTGTCCAGCGCGCCAGACACGGCCAAGTCCACCAATATGAGTGGTACAAGAAAACCCGTAGGGTCTGGCGGCGCATTCAATACACAGAAGTCGTAAGCCAGGCCGCTGTAGACACGGGGGATGGACTGGCAATAGGTCTTTTGCCTGCGCAGCCCCTGCGCTGCTTCGGCTTCATCCTGCAGGACCGTTGCGGCAGTCCCGCAGCCCATTAGCGACACTGATAAAACACCTGATGAAACTGCCATTTTGATTGTCACAGCCTGCCCTCCGAGAACGTCAGGCAAACTAGCATCGGGGCGATTTGGGCCACAGTTCATGACTTCCCAAGATCGCGTAGGACGGTTCACAAG
>NZ_JBGCUL010000798.1:0-2083 GCF_054177685.1 Pseudomonas sp. P5_A2_2 | reverse complement strand
GGCCAGTTCGGCGTCGAGACGGTCGAAGATCGGTTCGCCCAGGCCCGGCATCACGCCTTCGGCGACCACGGTAATCTTTGCGCCGACCGAATCCTGGTCTCGGCGCAACTGGTCCATGTAGGCTTCCAGTTCCGGCACTTTGTCCGKGTCCGGACTGAAAAAGGCGTTCTGCTCCACTGAATCCCAGGTCTTGAACGGGATTTCAATCGGCCCCAGCTGGCTCATGTAGCCGCGAATGACGATGCCCTGGCTGGCCAGGTATTTTTTCGCAATCGCACCGGCCGCAACGCGCATTGCGGTTTCACGGGCCGAGCTGCGACCGCCGCCGCGGTAGTCGCGCTCGCCGTACTTGTGATGGTAGGTGTAGTCGGCGTGGGCCGGGCGGAACAGATCCTTGATCGCCGAGTAGTCCTTGGACTTCTGGTCGGTGTTGCGGATCAACAAGCCGATGGCGCAACCGGTGGTGCGACCTTCGAACACGCCGGAGAGGATTTCGACTTCGTCGGCTTCCTGGCGCTGGGTGGTGTGGCGGCTGGTGCCGGGTTTGCGGCGGTCCAGGTCACGCTGCAGATCCTCCAGGGATATCTCCAGGCCCGGCGGGCAGCCATCGACAATGGCGACCAACGCCGGACCATGGCTTTCGCCCGCGGTGGTGACAGTGAACAGCTTGCCGTAGGTATTGCYGGACATGCAGGACGCTCCGTGAAATGAACCTGAATACGTAATGCGCGCCAGTATACGCAGGCTACCCAAGTAGTTCATCCTCGAACCTTATGGGTGCCTGTGAGTCCAACCGGCATCTTCTGAATGATGGCGCGATGATGCTGCGAGTTCTTGCCTTGAGCCTTACCCTGATTTCCGGCTTTGCCCAGGCGACTGTCCTGCAACGACCGATCACATTGGATACCGGCACCGGCGAGCTTTTCGGCTCGCTGTTACTGCCAAAATCCGACAATCCAGTGCCGGTCGTCCTGATCATTTCCGGCTCCGGCCCTACGGATCGTGACGGAAACAACGCCGACGGCGGGCGCAATGACAGCCTCAAGCGCCTGGCCTGGGTGCTGGCCAAACACAACATTGCCAGCGTGCGTTACGACAAGCGTGGCGTGGCCGCGAGCCTGGCCGCCACGCCGGACGAACGCAATCTGACGGTGGAAGCCTATGTGGCCGACGCCGAAGCATGGGGTCAGAAGCTCAAGACCGATCCGCGTTTCGGCAAGCTGATCGTGCTGGGGCACAGCGAAGGCGCCTTGATCGCCAGCCTCGCGGCGCCAGGCATCGATGCCGACGCGGTGATTTCTGTCTCCGGCAGCGCCAGGCCGGTCGATCAGGTCATCCGCGAGCAACTGGGTAATCGTCTGCCTCCACCGCTGATGCTGCGCAGCAATGAATTGCTCGACAGCCTCAAGGCCGGGAAACCCGACGACAATGTGCCGCCTCCGTTGCAGGCGATTTTCCGTCCGAGCGTGCAGCCGTACCTGATTTCCCTGTTCCGCCAGGACCCGGCCGCGGCGTTTGCCAAGCTGAAAATGCCGGCGCTGATCATCCAGGGCAGCAACGACATCCAGGTCGGCGTCAATGACGCAAGGCTGCTCAAGGCCGCCAAACCGGACGCCGAACTGGCGCTGATCGAGGGTATGAACCACGTCATGCGCATCGTGCCCAACGACGTCAAACGCCAACTGGCCTCCTATAAAGACCCGCAGTTGCCCCTGGCGGCGGAACTGGGCACGCGAATCATCGGTTTTATTGACGGACTTCGCACCAGTTAACCTCCAGTCCTGAAAAAAACGGCCGATAAGCCTTTGTCGCCAGCACATTGCCTGGCGACAAGCTGAGCTTGGACAGGATCTCGCCGTTATGACCGACACCCAGACTTCACCCGACACCACCGCTGAAACTGACGCACCGCCGGCGGTCGAGCTGCCCTGGGCGGACGTCCACGTCGAGCACCACAAGATGCTCCGTCTGGCGCCGCTGCAGACTGACCGCAACACCGGCGGGCGCCCGTTGCGCTTTGTCGAATCAGGCTATGCCGAACGCAACGACAAGGAACGCAGCCTGATGCGCATGAGCATCACCC
>NZ_JBGCUL010000797.1:0-2086 GCF_054177685.1 Pseudomonas sp. P5_A2_2 | reverse complement strand
GAATATCCTCGAAGGTTATCCGATGAAGGATCTGGGCTACCACTCGGCCCAGGGCATGCACTATCAGATCGAGGCGATGCGCCACGCCTATGTGGACCGCAACAGCTACCTGGGTGACCCGGATTTCGTGAAGAACCCGATTGCCCACCTGTTGGATAAAAACTACGCGACCAAGCTGCGCGACGCGATCAAGCCGCAAAAAGCCGCGGTATCCAGCGAACTCAAGCCCGGTGTAGCGCCCCATGAAGGCAACAACACCACCCATTACTCCATCGTCGACAAGTGGGGCAACGCGGTGTCGGTGACCTACACCCTCAACGACTGGTTCGGTGCCGGCGTGATGGCGAGCAAGACCGGGGTCATCCTCAACGATGAAATGGACGACTTCACCTCGAAGATCGGCGTGCCGAACATGTACGGCCTGGTGCAGGGCGAGGCCAATGCCATCGCCCCCGGCAAGGCGCCGTTGTCGTCCATGAGCCCGACCATCGTGACCAAGGATGGCAAAGTGGTGATGGTGGTCGGTACGCCGGGTGGCAGCCGGATCATCACCGCGACCTTGCTGACCATGCTCAACGTGATCGACTACGGCATGAACATCCAGGAAGCGGTGGATGCACCGCGGTTCCACCAGCAGTGGCTGCCGGAGGAAACCAACCTGGAGGCCTTCACCACCAGCCCGGATACGGTGAAAATCCTCGAAAGCTGGGGGCACAAGTTCGCAGGTCCACAGGATCCCAACCACCTGGCGGCGATCCTGGTCGGCGCGCCGTCCCTGGGCGGCAAACCGGTCGGCAAGAACCGTTTCTACGGGGCGAACGACCCACGGCGTAACACCGGGTTGTCGCTGGGTTATTGAGGGTTGTGTCTGGAGGGGGACGGGCTTATGTTCGTCCCCTGATCACTCGGCATATCAAGGAAGGAAATCATGACCACTGCGTTGTTAATCATCGACGTTCAACAGGCTTTGTGTTCCGGTGAGTACGAGTGCTTCGAGATTGGACGGGTCATCAACACCATCAATGACCTTTCTGCCCGGGCGCGTGAGGCCGGCGTGCCCGTGGTACTGATCCAGCACGAAGAAACGGGCAGCCCGCTGGCCCATGGCGCTGCCGGCTGGCAACTGGCCGAAGGGCTGCAAACCTCGCCCAAGGACCATCGCGTRCGCAAGACCACCGGGGATTCGTTCTACCAGACCAATCTGCAAAAATTGTTACCGGAAGAGGACTTCGAGCGCCTGGTCATCTGCGGCCTGCAGACTGATTACTGCGTCAACGCCACCGTGCGCCAGGCGCTGAAACTGGGCTACGACGTGGTGCTGGCGGGCGACGCCCATTCCACCGTCGACAACGGCAACCTCAGCGCCGAAGACATCATTGCCGAGCACAACAAGGACCTGGCGCACCTGACCGGTTCCGTGGCGCGGATCGATGTGATACCGGCCAAGGACATCCACTTCTGAAACCACAACATTCCCCTGTGGGAGCGGGCTTGCCCGCGATGAGGCCAGCACATTCAACATTGATGCTGGCTGACCCACTGCCTTCGCGAGCAGGCTCGCTCCCACCGTAATCCCGGTTGCTCGCAGATGTTGCGTACACCTACCAACCCTGTGTGCGAGCTTGCTCGCGATGGCGTCATTACAGCCAGCATCGGTGTCGGCTGACCCGCCGCTACCGCGAGCAGGTTCACTCCCACAGTAATTTCAGTCGCTGGCCGATTTTGCATACGCCCATTTACCCCGTGGGAGCGGGCTGTTTGTAACTATTGATGTCACGGCAAGCTGGACGCCATTCCCGACGCTATGGCATCGTCGAAACACCAGACCATGCAGTGAACGGGATCGCAACGATGGAGGAGGGAAACAAGGTCGACGACAACAGGTCGCTGACCACGCTGAAGGCGTTCAATCATTGCGTATTGCACCTGGGCCGGCTGGCGCGGGAGAGCGGGGCGTCGCGATTCATCGCCGATGGCCTGCAGGCATTCGGTCAACTGGTGCCCTTTGCGTCCGCCTGGTGGGGCGAGATGTCGACGCCAGGTCCTGATGTTCCCCCCCAGAGCTGGATGCACGGCAGCATCAATC
>NZ_JBGCUL010000796.1:0-2088 GCF_054177685.1 Pseudomonas sp. P5_A2_2 | reverse complement strand
GGTTCAGGCAATGCGATGTCTTAAAAAACGGTGCCACTGCTCAAAAAGAGCAGCGTCCTACACGACATCAGGAATTGTCCGTACACTCCGCCATTGCTGCGCCTTTGCCACGAGTCCTATAGTCCGGCCCACGCCCTCACGGCGTGTCGGGTTTGGCGACTCGATTGCAATTGAACTGAAGTCTTCGACCATTTCGGAGCGCTTCGGAACGCACCTAGCTGCCYGTTTTATGGTGGCTGTGCGCGGGAGACCTCAGGGTCTGCCGGTTTCTCCATTGCCCGGTTCGCCAACCCGCGTACGGCTACCACCCTCGTTTGGCGACGATTGAGTGATAGCTCTCATGAACTAATGGAGCTTCACTTATGAATGAGTACATCGCTTTAACCAGCAATGCCGATGACCTGCCCTCGCTGTTCGTCAACACCACACAACCTCTGCATTCACTGCTCAGCACCGCCAGCTATAGAATTCGAGCTGTGACGCAGATTCTTGAAAATCTTGCAATGCGTGGTGACATCACCAGCGATACGGTGGTTCTCAGCGACTTTGCGTTGTTGTGCTGCGTGCCGTTGCGCGATGGTTGTGATGTGTTGGATGTGATTGCGCGGCGGATGGATTCAGAGCCGTCCTGAAATCAGGAGGGGCGTTCTACTTGGGCGAAAAAACGGCACCTTCCGGTGCCGTTCGAATTTCGCAGTCCTGCTTTAACTTACCCTGCCCAGTGTCCCGGCCTTGTCACATAGGTCCACCAGGCTACGACGGGAAATGCCGAGAGGACGCTAACAGCGTCGCGACGCTCAAGGCAGGGTCAAAAGAACGATTAAGAAGTTTCGTCAAAAGGAAATGTCTTTTTCCTACAACAGCCTTCAAAGGAGCTTTTATAGAGAAATGGAAGTTCGTTTTGTGGTTCCAACAATCGAGCACGACGACTGCGCACATAAATGTTGACGTCGTTGGCATAGCGTACAAAGCGATGGCCCCGCCGTTCCAGCTCGCGGTCGAGTTCATTGAGCAGGATGTTCGACAACAACGGCGAGAGCGGGCCGCCTTGCGGCGTGCCTTCCTGCCGTCGGCTGACGAGCCCGCCTGACATCGTTCCCGCTTCGAGATAACGACGGATCAGCGTGAGCACACGTTTATCTTCGATTTGGCGCTCAATGTAGGCCATCAATACATCGTGTGTTGACTCGATCAAAGAACTTCTCCAAATCGAGTTCCACGCACCAGCGGTGACCCGCCGCCACCTGGTTACGAGCTGTTTCGATGGCTTGGTGAGCGCTTCTGCCCGGACGAAAGCCATAGCTGGAGTCCGAAAACAACGGATCAAAGATCAGCGTGAGCTGTTGCAGCAGGGCTTGTTGGATCAGGCGATCCACAACGCTGGGGATACCCAGTTGTCTTGTCCCGCCTTTGGGTTTGGGGATGTCGACGGCGCGTACCCCTTGCGGGTGGTACTCGCCGGCCAGCAACCGAGTCTTGAGGATCGGCCAATACTGTTTCACATAGCCCGCCAACTGGTCGACCGTCATGCCATCGGCACCCGGCGCACCCTTATTGCTGACTACGCGTTGATACGCGCGCTTGAGGTTGGCCGGTGCAAGCACCCGCTCCATCAGCGTGTCCGGCTCCGCGGTCGTCCACGCCACAGACGCCGTCGATGTTTGCGCCCTGTCAGCCCTCATCCTCGGATACCGTCCAGGACCTGGGGTAACAGTTTTCTCTTGGAGAATATTCTGCGTTTCAACATTCGACGAGACTCTGACGCCTACTGGCGGCATAACCTGTTCGGCCCTTGGTGACGCGGTAATTCGCCACTTACTACGGCCTCGGCTGGCTTCGGTGGGCTCATCCCGTCGCCTCTCGACGCTCGGTAGCACAGTGGCAAACCTACAGATCTCCCAGGGTAATTCGCGTGACCTTCCTGCTTATGCCTGTCGGATCTACGTCACAGCGTTCYGTGCAAGWATYGGGCKTTGAAGATRYTKGCCTTCTTACCCCGCTGCGCCGCCTCTATCCGCTTCCTGTTCGTCAGGCCAGCATTTTGCCTCGGGCTTCCTTCAGATTCGCAGTCACCCGCAACACCCTTGC
>NZ_JBGCUL010000795.1:0-2093 GCF_054177685.1 Pseudomonas sp. P5_A2_2 | reverse complement strand
AGATAAGGTAACGCCGAAAGCCAACCCGCTTCGATCATGTCCATTTGCGCCCCGGCCTTGAGGATCGACGGCAGCCACAGTACGAAGCCATAGACGCCGATGCTCCAGCAGAAAAACTGCAAGGCCAGGATGATCACCTTCGGCGAGCGGAAGGCTTCGGCGTAGTTCTTCACCGCCTTGATGCCGACCTGTTCGGCGGCCAGGGCGCTTTCCAGGTCCTGTTTTTCCTGGTCGCTGAGCCACTTGGCCTGGGCCGGACGGTCATCGGCCAGGCGCCACCAGATAAACGCCCAGAGCACTGCCGGCAAACCTTCGATGATGAACATCCAGCGCCAGCTGTAATGCTGCACCAGATAGCCCGACACCACCGACATCCAGAGCATGGTCACCGGGTTGCCGAGGATCAGGAAGGTATTGGCGCGCGAGCGTTCGGCACGGGTGAACCAGTGGCACAGGTACACCAGCATCGCCGGCATGACCGCGGCTTCGACCACGCCGAGCATGAAACGGATGACGATCAGCCACMAGGCGTTGGAGACAATCCCGGTCAAGGTGGCCAGGCTGCCCCAGAGAATCAGGCTGACGAAGATCAGCTTTTTCACACTGTGTTTCTGCGCGTAGATCGCCCCGGGTACCTGGAAGAAAAAGTAGCCGAGGAAGAACAGCGCGCCGAGCATCGACGACAGGCCGGGCGTAATCATCAGGTCCGCCGCCATGCCGGATGCGGCGGCGAATCCGTAGTTGGCGCGGTCGAGGTACGCCAGGCTGTAGGTAATGAACACAATGGGCATGATGTACCACCAGCGGCGGGTGGCGAGGGTTGCGGTTTTCATGGTGGTGCTCCTGAGCTTGTTGTTTTTGTCGCAGCAGGTAACGGTTTGAATCTTCGGTGCCTTTACTGGCCTCATCGCGAGCAAACTCGCTCCCACAAGGGATCTAGGTTCGACACATATCCCCTGTGGGAGCGAGCTTGCTCGCGATGGCGGCCTCAAATTCGCTGACCATTTCGGATCGGGTAGGCAACCCCTCCATATCCCCCCGACTCTGCACCGCCCGGCTGCCAATCCAGTTGGCGCGCTTCACGGCGTCGGCAAAGCTATGGTTTTCCAGCAGCGCGCTGATCATGCCGACGGCAAACCCGTCGCCGGCACCGACGGTGTCGACCACGGTATTCACCGGTACGCCCGCGACAAATCCCTGATCCTGGTGGGTGCGGTAGTACGCCCCATGCGGCCCGAGTTTGATCGCCACGGCTTCGGCGCCCTGGTCGAGGTAAAACGCCGCAATGTCGGCGGGGTCTTCGAAACCGGTCAGCAGCCGACCTTCGCTCAAGCCCGGCAGCACCCAATGGGCCAAGGCGGCGAGGCGGTTGATTTCAGTGATCATCTGTTGCGTACTCGCCCACAGGCTCGGGCGCAGGTTCGGGTCGAAGGACACGCTGCGTCCGGCGGCGCGCATGCGGGTCATCAACTCGAAGGACATTTCCCGCGCCGTGGCAGACAGCGCCGGGGGAATGCCGGTGGCGTGCAAATGCCGGGCCTTGAGCAATTTGGGCATGATCGACTGCGGCGACAGATGACTCGCCGCCGAACCGCGGCGGAAATACTCGACCACCGGATCGCCACCATCGTCGGTGCGCGACTTGAGCTGAAAACCGGTCGGGTGCGCAGAATCGATGGCGACGTTGCTGCAGTCCAGGCCTTCCTTCTCCAGGGTGTCGATCACGAAGCGACCCAGGGAGTCAGCACCGA
Source organism: Pseudomonas sp. P5_A2_2 (assembly GCF_054177685.1). Taxonomy (NCBI): domain Bacteria; kingdom Pseudomonadati; phylum Pseudomonadota; class Gammaproteobacteria; order Pseudomonadales; family Pseudomonadaceae; genus Pseudomonas; species Pseudomonas sp. P5_A2_2. The sequence goes on along the minus strand of NZ_JBGCUL010000795.1, from coordinate 342 downwards.
CCCGGCTCAGCCACGCCACCTTGAACCCGAGCCGTGACAGGCCGATGGCGACGTTGCTGTCGGCGCCGGCAATACGTTTGTGGAAATGACCGACCTGGGCCAGCTCGCCGTTTTGTTCGGCGACGAACATTGCCATGGTTTCGCCAAATGACAGGATATCGAACTCAGACATGCGCACTCTCCAGGCGGGGTTGACCGAGGCGGGCCAGTGTCGCGACGTGTTCGGTGGTGAGTTGCAGCAGATCCTCGCCTTGCAGCGGATATTCCGCCGCCCGCATCACGCCTTGGGCCATGTGCCGCAGCAGTTGTTCCCACAGATGCAGGTCAGTGGCGGTGGGGGGC
>NZ_JBGCUL010000794.1:0-2098 GCF_054177685.1 Pseudomonas sp. P5_A2_2 | reverse complement strand
GCCGGGCTCATGGCATTCAGGCGGGCCATGCCGGCGCGGTTGTTGCGCGAGATCGGCTGTTCGATCAGGTCGATGCCGTTGGTTCCGAGGATCCGGCAGGCACGAATCGCGACGGCTTCGTCCCATGCCTGGTTGACGTCGACCCGCACACTGGCGCGGTCACCCAGGGCTTTTTTGATGGCGATAACGTGGGCCAGATCGCGATTGACCTCACCGGCACCGATCTTCAGTTTGAAGATGCGGTGGCGGCGCAGGTCGAGCATTTTTTCCGCTTCGGCGATGTCTTTTGCGGTGTCGCCGCTGGCCAGGGTCCAGGCCACGGGCAGCGCGTCGCGAACCCGGCCGCCAAGCAATTCGCTGACCGGCAGGCCGAGGCGTTTGCCCTGGGCGTCGAGCAGCGCGGTTTCGATACCGGATTTGGCGAAGGTGTTGCCACGGATGCTGCGCTCCAGGCGCAACATGGCGGCATTGACGTTGCCGCTGTCCTGGCCCATCAACAACGGTACGAAGTGCGTGTCGATGTTGGTCTTGATGCTGTCCGGGCTTTCATTGCCGTAGGCCAGGCCACCGATGGTGGTGGATTCGCCGATGCCTTCGATGCCGTCGGCGCAACGCACGCGGATGATCACCAGGGTCTGGTTCTGCATGGTGTGCATCGCCAGCTTGTGCGGGCGGATGGTCGGCAGATCGACGATGATCGTCTCGATCGACTCAATGGCTGTTGCAAGCATTTCGATACCCGTCAGGTTCTTGGAGTTCTGGAATCGATTCTCGTACGGCTTTTTTCGCGATGCCAATATAGAATTGGTCTGACTTGATACCTTAAAGGTATGCAACTGATCAGCATCTGGAGGCTCCATGGAACTGCGTCACCTGCGTTATTTCCAGGTATTGGCTCAATCCCTCAACTTCACCCGCGCCGCAGAGCTGTTGCACATCGCCCAACCGCCCCTGAGCCGGCAGATCCAGCAACTGGAGGACGAACTGGGGGTGATGCTGTTGGAGCGCGGCCGACCGCTGAAGTTGACCGACGCCGGGCGGTTTTTCCATGAGCACTCCACCGCCCTGCTCGAACAACTGAACAAGGTCTGCGACAACACGCGGCGTATCGGGTTGGGTGAAAAGACCTGGCTGGGTATCGGTTTTGCGCCGTCGACGCTGTACGGCGTGCTGCCGGAACTGATCCGCCGCTTGCGCAGCGGTGAGCCACTGGAGCTCGAGCTGGGGCTGTCGGAAATGACCACGTTGCAACAGGTGCAGGCGCTCAAGGCCGGGCGCATCGACATCGGTTTCGGCCGGATCCGCATCGACGACCCGGCCATCGTCCAGACCGTGCTCACCGAAGACCGCCTGGTCGCCGCCCTGCCCGCCGGGCATCCGCTGCTCGCCGGTCCCATCAGCCTGCGGGAACTGGCCAAGGAACCCTTTGTGCTGTACCCCGGCAACCCACGGCCGAGTTACGCCGACCATGTGATTGCCCTGTTCGAGTCCTATGGCGTGCGCATCCACGTCGCGCAATGGACCAACGAGCTGCAAACGGCGATCGGTCTGGTGGGGGCAGGCATCGGGGTCACACTGGTGCCGGCCTCGGTGCAATTGCTGCACCGCGACGACATCGGTTTYACGCCATTGCTGGAAGACAACGCCACCTCGCCGATCATTCTCAGCCGACGGGTGGGCGATGTGTCGCCAGGGTTGAACCATTGTTTGCGGATGATTGATGAGCTGTTGCCACCGGCGATTTAAGGCAATAAATACCTGTGGCGAGGGAGCTTGCTCCGCAGGGGCGCGCAGTTGCCCATCTGCACGTTTTCTAATGGGCGTTTGCGCCCCAGATCCAGTTCCAGAACCCCGGCAACTCGACCGGCTGCGAATCGTCGCGCACGGTTCGCGCCATGGCCGCGCGCTGCAACGCGGACTGATCGTCGTAAAACGGCTTGTCGGCGGTTTTCACCCCGGTCTCCCGGGCGCTGTCGAGCAGGATCTGCAGGTATTCGCGGGTATGCCGGGCGGTATAGCGGTTGAGGTCGTGGAAGGTCACCACCACCGGAATGACCCCATCGACCACCGGCAATTCGCCGCGGGCAATGCGTTCGCG
>NZ_JBGCUL010000793.1:0-2099 GCF_054177685.1 Pseudomonas sp. P5_A2_2 | reverse complement strand
ACTTCAAGTTCTCTGACCCCAAGGCCCTGGTGGTTTCCCGGGAGCACTTGATTGTCGATGTTGCCGTGTGTGTCGGTGCATTGCTGGCCGCGTTGATCGTGCTGAAAAGTTTCGCCGTGCAGGCAGGTAAGTTCCTCACGCTATTTGTGTTGATCTGCGCGGCATATGCCTTGTTCTCGGGTTACACGCTGGCCTCGAAAATCGCTGCAATACCTCCGCCCGGTAACGACGGCAAAGAAACGATCTCGTTCTCGAAAACTGAGAAAAACATCGTCGTGTTGATGATTGACGGCTCCATGGCCGGTTACATCCCCAAGTTGCTGAAAAGTGATGCAAGCATGGCCGAACGCCTGAGTGGTTTCACCTGGTATTCCAACGTGGTGTCCACCGGCAACCGGACTTTCAACGCATTACCGGCGGTGTTTGGCGGGTTCGATTACACCGCGGCCAACATCAACGATCGACCGGGCAACCTGGAAGACAAGGTCAACCAGGCTTACATGCTCTATCCGGAAAACTTTGCCGCCAAGGGCTATGGCGTTAAATACGTCGACCCGTTCTGGTATGGCTTCGCCCGTCGTGGTGACTGCAACAAATTCGTTGAGGGGCGTGCCGGCGATTGCATTCACGTCATCGACACCATCGGTCGGCAGGAAACCAACAAACATATGTCCGGCAAACACACCGAGTACTTGTGGGGAGTGTTCAAGCAGTACCTGGCGATTTCGATTTACAAGGCGGTGCCCAACGCCATGAAGGGGCAGGTGTATGACGCCGGAAACTGGCAAGGTGCCTCGCTGTCCTGGTGGAAGCGTGAAGACAAGTTTCTCGAGAACTACTTCTCGCTATTGGCACTTCCGAGCATTTCCGATACCGCAGCACCTGGCCCGACCTTTACCTTCATGGCCAACAACATCACCCGCGCGGTGCTCAAGCTGGACGAGAGCTGCGTGCCGAACAAGAGCCTGAAAACCACCCCTCAGGAACTTGAGTTCTTCAAGAGCGAAGACACCGCCGAGATCTACGACACCTTTTATTGCGCCATGAGCGGTGTGACCAAATACCTGGACTGGTTCAAACAGCAGGGCATCTACGACAACACCATGTTTGTGCTGGTCTCGGACCATGGCTGGCCTTCGCGCAACCCACTGCTGGATGGCTTCCATGACGCCGAAAAACAGGAAGTGTATTCGCAGTTCCAGAACCTGTTGCTGATCAAACCGTTCGGCGCCCACGGAGTGCCACAAGAAAGCCGCGAGTTCATTTCCAATGCCAGCGTGCCGGGCATTGTCTGTCAGGTGATCGGCGGTTGTGTGGACCGTAACACCGGCAACCGCATCACCTACAAACCGCTGACGGAACCGGTGAAGTTGTACGAAACCCCGTGGCAACCCCAAGGGCAGAACGCCGACTCTTACAAGATTCTCAACACGTATGAAGTGAAGGACGACGTCTCGATTCCGGCCAACTGGAGCAAGTTGCAATGACCATCCTGCTTGAACACGCCGTGGCGATTCCTTATGTCGGTCTTTACCTTGATCCGGGCACTGGCAGCCTGCTGTTCTCGCTGATTGCCGGGGTGGTCACGACGGTTTTTTATTCTGCCAAAGGCCTCTACTACAAGTTGAGCGGCTCGGCCAAAGGCGCGGAAGGCACCGCCGAACGAAGCGTGCTGGACACCTGGTCGGTGGTGATTTACTCCGAGGGCGCGCGGTATTACGGCACCTTCAAACCCCTGTTGGCGCAACTGGCTAAGGCTCGTATAAAAACGCTGTACCTGACCTCGGACAGCAACGACCCCGGGCTGACCGCCCATGCCGACCTGACCACGTGCTTTATCGGCGATGGCCATAAAGCCTGGGCGCTGCTCGGACGGATCAAGGCTGACGTGTGCATCTCGACCACGCCGGGGCTGGACGTGATGCAGTTCAAACGCTCAAAACAGGTGAAGCACTACATGCACCTGGTTCACGCACCGACCGACAAGGCCTTCAACCGGCCTTACTCCTTCGATTACTTCGACTCTGTCGTCATCAACGGTCCTCACCAGGAGCGCACCTTGCGTTTCCTGGAGAACTTGCGTGGCTCCAAGCCCAAGC
>NZ_JBGCUL010000792.1:0-2105 GCF_054177685.1 Pseudomonas sp. P5_A2_2 | reverse complement strand
ACCTTGGGCGCGGCTGCATTGGGTCGCGCGAACGGCCAGGGCAATCACTTTGGCGTCGGCGCCTGGTGCGGCTTTGACCAGCGCGTTTTCAAGCGAATCGGCGTAGGCTGACGTTACTGAAAGGCACGTCAGTAAAATGGCAAATAAAGGGCCAAAGCGGTTTAGCGCCATAGTCGGGTCTCATCATGATAATTTCGAGTCTAGCTAGCGGCGAGCGGAAAGCTAGCCGTTTGAAACGGGGGATTAAGGATTATCCATGGTGCAATTAACAAGGTCATTCGTCATAAGCCGCATATTTTTTATGGGCTTTCTGATCAGCGGTGCGACGTTTGGGCAAACTTCGCCGATTGAGCCGGTATCTGCGGCAAGCAGCACAATCGATGCCGCAGCGCCCGACGATGCGGTCGGCCAGGCGATTCAGGCAACACTGGAACCGCTGCGCTCGGCCTTTCCGCCGTTGCTCACTTCCAGGCGCCATCAGCGCGTGGATGTCAGCCGGGTGGTGCTGGATTTCTATATGCATCGCAACTATCGCGCGGCGTGGACAGACGATCGTGATGTGGCCCAGTTGCTCAAGAGTCTTGAAGACACCCGGATCGACGGCCTGAATCCGGCGGATTTTCGCATCAGCGAGCTAACCCAGGCCCATGAGTCGCTGGCAGCGGCCGTGCCTTCCACGGCGCAACGGGCGATGTTCGACATGGCGGCGACCCGCACGTTCATCACCGCGCTGCTGCAACTGCGGCGGGGCAAGGTCGATCCGTCGCGGCTGGACATTCACTGGAATTTCGAGCCTGCCGGCGGCGCTGCCCGCGGGGACATGAACAACCTGTTCGCCGCCCTCGATGCCCATGACGTGGCGCGTGCCTTTGCCGAGGCGCCTCCTCAGGAAGAGATTTACCGCAACTTGCGTGAGGGCCTGGCCCGGTTGCGCCAGGTCCGTGATGCGGGCGGCTGGCCGAAAGTCACTGAAGGGCAATCGCTCAAGCCCGGCATGGACGGCGTGGCTGTCGCACAATTGCGTGCGCGTCTGGTGGCGGGCGGATATCTGGACCCGCACCTGTCGAAAAAGGCCGGTTACGACGACAAGGTCATTGCCGCGGTGAAGAAGTATCAGACCGAGCAATACCTGGGGGCTGATGGCGTGGCGGGGGCGGCGACGCTGGCGGCACTGAACGTGCCGGTCGAGGCGCGGATCGATCAGGTGCGGGTCAACATGGAGCGCGCCCGGTGGCTGCTGTACAAGCTTCAGGGCACGTTCGTGATCGTCGATATCGCCGGATACAAGGTGGCGATGTACCGCGACGGTCAGCCGATCTGGCGTTCGCGGGTGCAAGTCGGTAAACCGGTGCGCAGTACGCCGGTGTTCCAGGCCGAAATCACCTACATCACGTTCAACCCGACCTGGACCGTGCCGCCGACCATTCTCAAGCAGGACGTGATTCCAAAAGTCCAGAACGATCCGGGCTATCTGGAGGCCAACCGGATTCGCGTACTTGATCGCGAAGGCAATGTGCTCGATCCGTCGAGCGTTGACTGGAGCAACCCGCGAGGCATCCACCTGCGTCAGGATGCCGGGCCCGACAGTTCGCTGGGGCAGGTGGCGATCCGCTTCCCCAACGACTATGCGATTTACCTGCATGACACGCCGCACCGCGAACTGTTTGCCAAAACGGTTCGGGCCACCAGTTCAGGCTGCATCCGCGTGGAAAACCCGTTGCAACTGGTCGAGTTGTTGTTCAACGACCCGGTGCGCTGGAACAGCGCCGGCATTCAGAAGCAGTTGGCCAATGGCAGGACCGAGAATATCCAGCTACCGGTGAAAGTGCCGGTGCTGTTGGCTTACTGGACCGTGGACCTGAGCAAGGACGGGCGGGTGACATTCAAGCCCGATATTTATGATTACGACGCCAGGGTGCTGCAAGGCTTGAGCCAGCCTACGAAGTTGCCCGCCCTGGATTTGCGTCGTGCAGAGGTACCGCTGGTGGTGAAGGGGCAGAACCAACAGTAATGAATCACACCCCGGACCTTGTAGGAGCGAGCCTGCTCGCGATGGACTCAAGAACGCCGCGTTTAGCCAGTAAGTACGCGTTATCGTTAACGAC
>NZ_JBGCUL010000791.1:0-2109 GCF_054177685.1 Pseudomonas sp. P5_A2_2 | reverse complement strand
CTGCAAGTGTTGCAAGATGAAGGCGTGCGCCAGGACTTCCTGCTGGACTTCGCCGCGCCGACCACCCTGGCAATGGTCGCGGTCGGGGCCAATGGCTCGCCGCAGTACAGCTTCCGTGGCGAAGGCTGCGCGGATCGACAATTGCAACCGGAGCACCTGCCGGCGCTCGGGCCTGAAGTGCGCGGCCTGCATATCGGCTCGTTTTCCCTGGTGGTGCAGCCGATTGCCGACACGCTATTGGCCCTGGTGCGCCGGGAAAGTAGCAAGCGCCTGATCAGCCTCGATCCGAACGTGCGCCTGAATCCGCAGCCGGACATTGACCTGTGGCGTAACCGGATCGCGACGCTGGCAGAGTTGGCTGACCTGATCAAGGTCAGCGACGAGGACCTGCATCTGCTGTATCCCGACCAGGATCCGGCGCGGATCATCGAAGGCTGGTTGCAGCACCGCTGTCAGCTGGTGTTCCTGACCCGGGGTGGCGAAGGCGCGAGCGTGTTCAGCCGGGCTCATGGCTCGTGGTCGGCTCCCGCCCGTTCGATAAAAATCGCCGACACCGTAGGCGCAGGCGATACCTTTCAGGCGGCGCTGATTACCTGGCTGACCGAACAGCAGCTGGATTCGGTGGACGGTGTGAAGCAACTTGGCCGCGAGCAGATCGACCGCATGCTGAAGTTCGCGGTGCAGGCGGCGGCGTTGACGTGCAGCAAGACTGGGCCGGATTTGCCTTATCGGCAGCAGTTGGAGTTGCACTGACACTGATGTCCTCATCGCGAGCAAGCTCGCTCCCACAGGGTTCCGGGTCGTCCACAGCATTTGTGTCCACCCTTTGGCACTTTGGGAGCGAGCCTGCTCGCGATGACTTTCCATCAGGCGCCCGATGGTCTTAACTGATACACAGGATCGCGCATCCGCAACAGGCGGCGTTTAGCCGGGTTAACCCTCGTTTAACCGTGCGATCCGACACTTCACTGGACCGCACGCCCTCAGACTGTTCTGACGCCCAGTGCGGCAAGTTCGACAAGCCACACATCGAACTGACTTTCCGTCCGCACCGGAGATCGCTGATGAACACTCGTACCCTGCTGGTTGCCACCGCCTTCGCCTGCGCTGCGTTTGCCGGCCTGGCTCAGGCCAATGACACCACTGACTCTCAAGCCGTGCCCTATCACTACGGCATGCCATTGCATGTCAGCAAAGTGATTTCACTGACCGAGCCGGACACCCTTGAGTGCAAAGTGGTAGATGCCCAGATGAAGTACATCGATGACAGGGGAAAACCCGCAGAGATTACCTACCGTAAACTTTCCGACGCCTGCGAGAACCAGAGCTGACCGAAAAGTCTGATTTGCTGGCGGTTGCCGTTGAACTGGCGCTGGGCCTGGCGTTCTTCCAGACCCGGCGCGTGTCCGTGGAACTCGAAACAGCAAGCTAGAGCGCTTTGCCCAGCATCGAGTGTGGCTCGACGTCTACGTGATGCTGTCTGGAGCGCAGTTGGGCAATCAACTCGTTTATTTCCCGACAACCATTGAGCCCGGAGGCATCGATGCCGGTGACCAATAGATCCAGATGATCGGTTTGACCGTCGGCATAGACCTTGACGGTCATGGACAGATCCGGTGACAGCGTGCACTGGCAGCGCTTGGGTAGAAAACTGCTTTCGATGATGTTGCGAATTTCCAAGGCAGAAAGAAACATGGCGACTCCCTCCTATGTGAGACTGCCAATGACGGTCAATGCTMGCTCATATGGAATCCCGGCAAGCTTCAAGGACAGCTACAGCATAAATCATGCTCCGGATTTCGCTGTGCAGTTCATCGGCAATTCATGGGTTYAGGCAAGTCACCTGTAAAGCCTGCCATGCAGTTCGCAATAAACACACCTTGTAACCCTGCAATCTGCATGCTGGGCGCCACGGGTTTGCCTTCACTGCACACGGCAGTGAGAATGCCGACCTTCACTTCAAGCAAGGAGGCAACCATGAGTTCTTTGACTACACACGCGACACTCGGGCTATTCGCTCTCGGACTGACGGGCCTGGCACACGCCGCCAAACTCGAAGACACCGCGCCCTATCCGAAGGCCGAAAGCGGGTTTACCCGCCAGGTGATC
>NZ_JBGCUL010000790.1:0-2109 GCF_054177685.1 Pseudomonas sp. P5_A2_2 | reverse complement strand
TGGTACTGATGTTCACGACCGCAGGCGAGGCCTGTTCGACCAGTTGCGTAAAGTCAGGCAATTCGACCGCTTGGGCGGTGACCGCCTGACCAAGCACCAGTACGGTGGCAATAATGGAAAGGTAGGACTTCAAGCGTGGTATCGACATACGGCTCCCGTTACGACGAGCATGGTTAAGCGATATGGAGCAAGAAACACCGGGAACAATACGCCGGTATTTTTGTTCCGGGAACAACAAACAAGGCCAGAGCCGAGGGACTCTGACCTATATGAAATTTACGGGATTTTAGCAAATTGAAATGCTCACGAAACATTTCGAATTCAGCTCACTGCTTGGTCGCAGCGGCGTCGGTACGCATCGAAAGCGCTATCCGCTCAGCGGTACCGACCGGTATCTCACCGACGACGGTCACCATCATCTCACCCTGTGCCGTGGTCAAGCGCCGGGAAACCGCAACGGTCGGCCCCAACTGAGTGCGGGTATCGGTGACTGTTGCGCCATTGAGCGGCTCGAGGAATACCGAAAAGCGCGTCAGACCATCGTCATACATCAGGCTATTGACCTGGGTTTTGGTCTCCGGATCCTTGCGAGCGGTGCTGCTGGTCAGCTCGAAGCCGGGCGGCAACCAGTCGGAACGCCAGACCTGGGCAGCCTTGACGGCAGAAGCCTTGTCACTTTCGAGATTGACGGGCTTGCAATCATTACTGGCCTGCAGGTCTTTTTCGGAAGGAACGTCAGCGGTATCCAGTTGCGTAAACTGGAAACGCTCCAACAACCGTCCCTTGTCGTCCAATAGCAAAGACTTCAGAGGCAGGCCGGTTTCTTTATCCAGATGCAGTTCAAAACCGTAGCGGTGTTGATCGCGGGGTGTCAGCGATACGATCACCGCCGAACGCCCGGCGACACGCGACTTGCCGATGACAGCGAGGTCATACCAATTCTTGAGCTTTTGAGGATCAAGTGCACGGGCCGCGGAGTTCGGGGAGTCCCCAAGCCCTGCTATCAGCGTGCCACTGACGCATTGGGTTTGCCCATCAATGCGAACGACTTCCTGAGCGGAGCCGTCGAGCTGGATCAAACGCTCGCGGACTTTTCCATCCTGGACACGGTGCCAGATGTTATGGGTAGAAAAACTACCGTTACGCTCGTAGACGAAAGTACCCTGAAAGCTTTGCTGTTGCTCTGCCTGGCCCAGGCGGGTCAACCAGTCCTGGGCATCATCGGCTTGGGCTGGAACGATGAACCAGCCGCTGAGCAGAAGCGAAAGTAGAGGTATGGCGCGCATGATCCTCCTTAACGGTTTTCCAGACTTGCGGCACGAGCGTACGGCAGAGCGCTCTCAGTACCTTTCAGTGCAGCCTGTTGTGCATGTTGGCGCAAGTAGCCTGGCAGACGCTGATCGTGCCACCCTGGCTGACCTTGCAAAACGCCGTTGGCCATTGGGCCAGTAGCTTGCGAACTCTCATTGTAGCCTGCGAGAACAGCAGGGCCTTTTACTTGAGGAACGGCCAGTCCGGGTTGACTGGATTGCTGGGCCAATTCGACACCGGCGATCTCGTCCTGGTTGTACAGACGCACACCGGCCAGTACCGCCAGGGTCACGGAAGCTGCGACCGCCAGACGACCCAGGCTGCGCCATGGACCACGGGAAGGTTTTGCCGGCACGGCTTCGTCAGCCAGAGCAGCAGAAACAGCCGCCGCGATGTCCAGACGTGGAAGCAGCAGATCCTTGTGCATCACTGCCCGAGCGATCTGATAACGAGCCCAGGTTTCACGGGTTTCAACATCGTCACAGGCATTCAATACCCGACGCAATTCAAGTTCGTCCGCTTCGTTATCCATCACTGCGGACAGCGATTCCTGCAGGGCTTCACGACTCATGGCGTTCCTCTCTTGGCTGTCGCCGCTGTCTTTAGTTTTCCTGCAACAACGGCTGCAGGGCTTTATCGATGGCCTCCCGGGCGCGGAAGATCCGGGAGCGCACGGTGCCTACCGGACATTGCATGACGCTCGCAATGTCCTCGTAACTCAGACCATCAAACTCACGTAAAGTTAAAGCCGTACGTAAATCTTCCGGCAGTTGCTGAATGGTTCGATGGACGGTGCCT
>NZ_JBGCUL010000789.1:0-2114 GCF_054177685.1 Pseudomonas sp. P5_A2_2 | reverse complement strand
CCCGAATCCTTTGCCGCCGAATGGCATCCGGTGGCGGCAAACGATCAGTTCTCCCACGCCACGCTCAACCGTCCCGGTGAGGTGGTGCGCGACAACGGTTTCAACGACCCGTGCGAAGCGGTCAATGATTTCGCCCGGCGCTACGATCTCTACCACTTGATGAGCATCACCTATGAGCTGCCCGAAAGCGGCTTGATGTTTTTCGTTTGTCTCTACCGTGGCCAGCATGAACAGGCGTTCGAGGAGAGCGAAGCCGAGCTGTTTTCGGCATTCTGCGATCACCTGTTCCAGCTGTGGCGGTTCCAGGTGCAGGACATGATTCGCTTCGACAGCGAAAACGGCGCGAGTGATTTTGGTGTGGCGCGCATGGACGGCAGCCTGCTGTATGTAGGCGCCAGGTTGTGCGCCGCCATTCAACGCGAACTGCCCGGCTGGAGCGGTTCAATGCTGCCGGGCGAGGTGATCGCGCAACTGTCGAAGGCGCCCTGCGTGATCCGCCTGGGCCGCTGCGCCCTGACCCTGAGCCCCAACGCCGGACATGTCATCCTGTCCCTGGAAGCACCGTCGGGCGGGGACGGCCTGGCACCACGGGAACGCACGGCGGCGATGCTGTTCGCCGCCGGGCACTCCTACAAGGAAATCGCCAAAATGCTCGCCCTGAGCCCCGCGACCGTGCGCACCTATTTGCGTAACTGCTACTTGCAACTCGGTGTGAAAAGCAAGGTGGAACTGGGCTCGGCCCTGCGTTCGCYGGGTGCGCTGGCGGAGTCCGTGCGCCGGGATTAATCCCAGCGGTTTCAATTATTTGCCTTACCCCTCCTCATTTGCAGAGGTCCATTCGAACGCTGCGCCCTATAGGGTAGGCCCTGTCTATCAGGGGCTGGCGCAATCGCTTCGGGCCGCTTCAAAACAATAAGAACAGGGGTGAGGCATTTGAGACTTTCCAGGTTGTTCATCGCCGTTGCGTCGACAACGGCGTTTTCCTGCATGGCGTTGGCGGCGACACCCGCCGACACGGTCATGCGCAATGGCTACGTCTACACCGTCGATGGCCAGGATTCCGTACAGCAGGCCATTGCCATTTCGGGCGGCAAGATCGTCTATATCGGCAGCGATGCCGGGGTCGACGCCTACATCGGCAAGCAAACACAACTGATCGATCTGGCCGGGCGCATGCTGATGCCGGGCTTCGTCGATGCGCACATGCACCCCGGCGATGGCGGTCGCGCCATGACCTTGTGCGATTTGAAATACCAGACCCTGACCCGCGCGCAGTTTCAGGCGAGCATCCAGGCCTGCCTCGATGCCGACAAGGGCAAGGGCCCGGACGTGTGGCTGGAAGTCGGCAGCTGGGACCGCGTGGGCATGACCGGGCTCGACGGCGACGCCGACAAATCGACCCTGGATGCGCTCAAGACCAAGCGCCCGATCCAGGTGCGCTCCACCGACTTCCACACCGTGCTGACCAACTCTCGCGGCCTGGAACTGGCCGGCATCAACAAGTACACCGCCGACCCCGAAGACGGCAAATACCGACGCGACAGCGCCGGCAACCCGAACGGCATCTGCGAAGACGGCGCCGCCGAATCGTTGGCCGCCGTGGTGCCACCCGCCACCGACGCGGAAAAACTCAATCAGGTTCGTGCAGCCCTCGACGCCATGCGCCAGCAAGGCATCACCAGTTTCTTCGATGCGCTGTCGGGACCTGAAAACGGCAAAGCCTTCACCAGCCTGCAAAAGACCGGCGAGCTGACCGCCCGGGCCTTGCTGGCGATCAAACTGGACCCGGCCGCCGCTGCCGCCGACCCGGTGAAAACCATCGCCGAGGCCAAGGCTTTGGYCAGCACTTACGATCAGGGCGAAGTGAACGTGGCGCCGGGCGTGAGCATGCGTCACGTCAAACTGTTCATGGATGGCATCATCAATGCCCCGGCAGACACCGGCGCCATGTTGACCCCCTACCTGCACAACAGCGGCACCGACAAGGCGCCGAAGTGGACCCCGGGCAAGAACCTGGGCGGCCCCGGCAGACACCGGCGCCATGTTGACCCCCTACCTGCACAACAGCGGCACCGACAAGGCGCCGAAGTGGACCCCGGGCAAGAACCTGGGCG
>NZ_JBGCUL010000022.1:0-22929 GCF_054177685.1 Pseudomonas sp. P5_A2_2 | reverse complement strand
CGTTTGTAGTGATCGCATAAACTCCACGAAGCACCGGTTTTCCTCGTTATACGGTCGTCAGGAGAAGCGGTTTTGTGATATCGATTAGCYCGCGCTTGTAGTGATCGCATAAACTCCACGAAGCACCGGTTTCCCTCCTTACACAATCGTCAGCAGAACCTCTTTTGTAATACCAAAAAAATCTTACTCTTAATAAAACACTTTAACTTCCGAACGCAGCCTTCTGTGCTGATTCAAGTTATCGGGCGGAATCATCTGCCGGATTTTCGTTACCCCTCCGTTAATGCTCCTAAATCTCAGTTCTGTAAGGATTTTCCTTTAATCCGCGCCTTGACGGTGTGGTGGGGGCATTCCTATAGTGTGCGTAAGTGGCGGAAAGTGGCATGAAGTGGGTTTTTTGAACTCAAAACGCTAGAATTTGGAGAAACGCTGACGTGTTTCGCGGAGCCAACGCTATCAGTCTCGATGCAAAGGGCCGTCTCGCCATGCCGAGCCGGTACCGCGACGAGCTCGATTCGCGCAGTTCCGGGCAGTTGATCGTCACGATTGATGCCGTTGATCCATGTTTGTGTGTTTACCCCCTCGATGAGTGGGAAATTATTGAAACCAAACTGCGCGCACTGCCTTCGCTTCGCGAAGAGAACCGTCGCCTGCAACGTTTACTGATTGGTAATGCCGTCGACCTCGAGCTCGATGGCAGTGGTCGTTTTCTGGTTCCGCCGCGTCTTCGTGAATATGCCAGGTTGGATAAGCGCGCGATGTTGGTAGGCCAACTGAACAAGTTCCAATTGTGGGACGAGGATGCCTGGAACGCGGTTTCTGCCGCTGACCTGGCTGCCATTCAACAACCGGGCGCTATGCCTGATGAACTGCGTGATTTGATCCTGTGACTATTGATAGCGGCTTTAACCACATCACCGTACTGCTTGACGAAGCCGTCGAGGCTCTCGCCGTACGTCCTGATGGCTGCTATCTGGACGGCACGTTCGGGCGCGGCGGACACAGCCGGTTGATCCTCAGTCAGCTCGGTCCCGATGGTCGGTTGCTCGGATTCGACAAGGATCCACAAGCGATTGCCACAGGGCAGACGCTAGCGGCCGAAGACGGCCGCTTTGTCGTTGTGCAGCGCAGCTTTGCCGAGCTCGGTTCGGAAGTCGCCGAGCGCGGTCTGGCCGGCAAGGTCAGCGGCGTTCTGCTGGATCTGGGCGTGTCTTCGCCACAGCTCGACGACCCTGAGCGCGGTTTCAGCTTCCTCAACGATGGTCCGCTGGACATGCGCATGGATCCGTCCCGCGGAATCAGCGCTGCCGAATTCGTCAACACCGCGCCCGTGGAAGAAATCGCCCGGGTGTTCAAGGAATATGGCGAAGAGCGTTTTTCCGGCCGCATGGCCCGTGCCGTGGCCGAGCGCCGCGACATCAAGCCATTCGAACGCACCGGTGACCTGGCAGAAGTCCTGAAAGTCGCCAACCCGGCGTGGGAAAAGGGCAAGAACCCTGCAACCCGTGCGTTCCAGGGCTTGCGTATTCACGTCAACAACGAACTGGGTGATCTGGAAACCGGCCTCGAAGCCGCGCTGGAATGCCTGGAAGTGGGCGGTCGCCTGGTGGTGATCAGCTTCCATTCGCTGGAAGACCGTATCGTCAAACTGTTCATGCGCAAGCTGGTCAAAGGCGAAGCCGACAACCTGCCGCGCAACCTGCCGGTTCGGCATGTCGCCTTCGAACCGAAAATCAAAGTCCATGGCAAAGCGCAGACGGCCTCCGACGCCGAACTCAAAGCCAACCCACGTTCCCGTAGCGCTGTCATGCGTGTGGCGGAGAAGCTGCGGTGAGCAAGCTTTTCGCCAAGCCATTGCCCGGCGGAAGCTTCTTCATGCTGCTGCTGTTTGTCGGCGTGCTCATTTCGGCCATCGGCGTGTCCTACAGCGCCCACTGGAACCGTCAGCTATTGAATTCGCTGTACAACGAGTTGAGCGTGCGCGACAAGGCGCAAGCCGAGTGGGGCCGGTTGATTCTGGAGCAGAGCACCTGGACCGCTCACAGCCGTATCGAAGTGCTGGCCACCGAACAACTGAAAATGCACATTCCCGGTGCCGCTGACGTGAAGATGGTGGCGCCATGATGAAACTCGAAGGTGCACTCTTTCCTTGGCGGTTCCGCGTGGTGCTGGGTTTGCTCGGCATCATGGTGGTTGCAATTGCCTGGCGCATCATCGATTTGCAAGTGGTCGACCGTGCCTTCCTTAAAGGTCAGGGCGATGCCCGCAGTGTTCGTCATATTCCGATTCCGGCCCACCGTGGTCTGATCACCGACCGTAACGGCGAGCCCTTGGCCGTGAGTACTCCGGTCACCACCCTTTGGGCCAATGCCAAGGAAATGCAAACGGCCAAAGAGAAGTGGCCAGCACTGGCGGCTGCCTTGGGGCAGGACCCGAAAGCCCTGGCCGAACGTCTCGAAGCCCAGGCCAACAAGGAGTTCATTTACCTGGTGCGCGGGCTGACGCCTGAGCAGGGCCAGGCCGTGCTCGACCTGAAGGTGCCAGGTGTCTACGGCATCGAAGAGTTCMGGCGGTTTTATCCTGCCGGCGAAGTCACCGCCCATATGGTCGGGTTTACCGACATCGACGATCACGGTCGTGAAGGCGTCGAACTGGCCTACGACGAATGGCTGGCCGGGGTCCCTGGCAAGCGTCAGGTGATCAAGGACCGGCGCGGCCGGCTGATCAAGGATGTCCAGGTCACCAAAAACGCCAAGGCCGGCAAGCCCTTGGCGTTGTCCATTGACCTGCGCCTGCAATACCTGGCCAACCGCGAATTGCGCAACGCGATCATCGAGAACGGCGCCAAGGCCGGCAGCCTGGTGATCATGGACGTGAAGACCGGCGAGATTCTCGCGATGGTCAACCAGCCGACCTACAACCCGAACAACCGTCGCAACCTGCAACCGGCGATGATGCGCAACCGCGCGATGATCGACGTGTTCGAGCCGGGTTCGACCATGAAAGCGATTTCGATGAGCGCTGCGATCGAAACCGGCCGCTGGAAACCGAGCGACACCGTCGAGGTGTATCCGGGCTCCTTGCAGATTGGCAAGTACACCATCAAGGACGTATCCAAGACCGAAGGCCCGGTGCTCGACCTGACCGGCATCCTGATCAACTCCAGTAACGTCGGCATGAGCAAGGTTGCCTTCGACATTGGCGGCGAAACCATTTTCCGTCTCGCGCAGAAAGTCGGCCTCGGCCAGGACACCGGCCTGGGCTTCCCGGGCGAGCGCGTCGGCAACCTGCCGAACTACCGCGAGTGGCGCAAGGCAGAAACCGCCACGCTGTCCTACGGCTACGGTATCTCCGTGACCGCAATCCAGCTGGTTCACGCTTTCTCGGCCCTGGCCAACAACGGTCGCCTCGCACCGCTGACCTTGATCAAGACCGACAAGGCACCGCAAACCACCCAGGTGTTGCCGGAGGCGGTCGCGAAAACCATGCAAGGCATGCTGCAACAAGTGATCGAAGCCCCGCGCGGCGTATTCCGTGCACAAGTGCCGGCGTATCACGTGGGCGGCAAGTCGGGTACTGCGCGTAAAACCTCGGTCGGTACCAAGGGTTACGCCGAAAACTCCTACCGTTCGCTGTTCGCCGGCTTCGGCCCGATGAGCGATCCGCGTTACGCCATCGTGGTGGTGATCGACGAGCCGACCAAGGCCGGTTACTTCGGTGGCCTGGTTTCCGCGCCGGTGTTCAGCCGCGTGATGTCGGGCACCCTGCGCCTGATGAACATTACGCCGGACAACCTGCCACCTACTCAACAAGCGAACGCAACACCGGTCGTTCCGCTGAAAGCCAATGGAGGGCGCGGCTGATGTCCCTGAGCCTGAACAAGATTTTCCCTCACGCCGGCCACGATCTGCTGATTCGCGAGCTCGCCCTGGACAGCCGCAATGTGCGCGCGGGCGATCTGTTCCTTGCCGTGCCGGGCGGGAAATTCGATGGGCGCGCACATATTGCCGACGCCTTGCAGCGCGGTGCTGCCGCGGTGGCCTATGAAGTAGAAGGCGCCACGGTCCTGCCGATCACTGAAGTGCCGCTGATTCCGGTCAAGGGCCTGGCGGCTCAGCTGTCGGACATCGCCGGGCGTTTTTATGGCGAGCCGAGCCATCACCTGAACCTGGTGGGCGTAACCGGTACCAACGGCAAGACCAGCGTGACGCAATTGGTCGCCCAGGCACTGGACCTGCTCGGCCAGCACTGCGGCCTGGTCGGTACACTCGGTTGCGGTTTCTACGGAGCGCTGGAAAGCGGCCTGCACACCACGCCAAACCCGATTGCCGTGCAAGCGACCCTGGCGGACCTGAAGAAGGCTGGGGCCAAAGCCGTGGCGATGGAAGTGTCTTCCCATGGCCTGGACCAGGGCCGCGTGACTGCACTGGCCTTCGATGTGGCGGTGATGACCAACCTGTCCCGCGATCACCTGGATTACCACGGCACCATGCAGGCTTACGGCGAAGCCAAGGGCAAGCTGTTTGCCTGGAATGACTTGAAATGCCGCGTGGTCAACCTCGACGACGCATTTGGTCGGCAACTGGCCGCCGACAAGCTCGAGTCGCGGTTGATCACCTATAGCCTGGAAGATTCCAGCGCTTATCTGTATTGCCGCCAGGCGCAATTCGACGACGAAGGCGTGCGCGCCACGCTGGTCACGCCACAGGGCGAGCACCACTTGCGCAGCACCTTGCTCGGTCGCTTCAACCTGAGCAATGTCCTGGCGGCTGTCGGCGCGTTGCTCGGTCTGGATTACGCCCTGGACGAAATCCTCAAGGTGCTGCCGCAGCTTGAAGGCCCTGCCGGGCGCATGCAGCGTCTGGGCGGTGGTTCGCAGCCGCTGGTGGTGGTCGATTACGCCCACACCCCGGATGCCCTGGAAAAAGTACTGCTGGCCCTGCGTCCACACGCCAAGGGCCGGTTGCTGTGCCTGTTCGGCTGTGGCGGCGACCGCGATCGCGGCAAGCGTCCATTGATGGCCGAGGTGGTCGAGCGCCTGGCCGATGGCGTACTGGTCACCGACGACAACCCGCGTACTGAAGACCCTGCAGTGATTTTCGATGACATCCGTGCCGGTTTCACGGCTGTGGATAAAGTGGAGTTCGTTGCCGGTCGTGGTCAGGCGATTGCCCGGCTGATCGCCAGTGCCTCGGTGGATGACGTGATTGTCCTGGCCGGTAAAGGTCACGAGGACTATCAGGAAATCAACGGCGAACGCCATGCCTTTTCCGATCTGGTCGAGGCCGATCATGCCTTGACCGCGTGGGAGGTGGCCCATGCTTAAGGCCTTGAGACTGAGTGAACTGACCGGTGCGCTGAATGCTCGCCTGGTGTCTGCCGATGCCAGCTTCGACGGCGTCAGCATCGACAGCCGTGCGATCAAACCCGGTCAACTGTTTATCGCGTTGGCCGGTCCGCGCTTCGATGGTCATGATTATCTGAATGAAGTCGCGGCCAAGGGCGCCGTGGCCGCGCTGGTCGAGCGTGAAGTCGCCGACAGCACGCTGCCGCAATTGCTGGTCAGCGACACCCGCCAGGCCCTTGGCCAGTTAGGCGCGCTGAGTCGCGCCGCCTACACCCATCCGGTCGCGGCCATTACCGGTTCCAGTGGCAAGACCACGGTCAAGGAAATGCTTGCGAGCATCCTGCGCACGCGCGGTGCGGTGCTGGCGACCCGTGGCAACCTGAATAACGACCTCGGCGTTCCGTTGACCCTGCTCGAACTGGCGCCGGAACATACCGCTGCGGTGATCGAGCTGGGTGCCTCGCGCCTGGGCGAAATTGCCTACACCGTGAGCATGACCAAACCCCATGTGGCCGTTCTCAATAACGCCGGGACCGCCCACGTCGGCGAGTTCGGTGGTCCGGAAAAAATCGTCGAAGCCAAGGGCGAGATTATCGAAGGGCTGGATGCCGATGGCGTCGCCGTTCTCAATCTTGACGACAAGGCATTCGGTATCTGGAAGGCGCGCGCYGGTGACCGCAAAGTGCTGACGTTTGCGTTGAGCAACGCCAGCGCCGATTTCCATGCCAGTGACCTGGCCACCGATGCTCGCGGCTGCCCGGCGTTCAACCTGCACAGCCCTGAAGGTGTGGCGCGCGTTCAACTGAACCTGCTCGGCACCCACAACGTTGCCAATGCCATGGCCGCCGCCGCTGCCGCCCATGCCCTGGGTGTGTCGCTGTCCGGTATCGCCGCCGGCCTTGGCGCGGTGCAACCGGTCAAGGGGCGCACCGTTGCGCAATTGGCCAGCAATGGCATGCGCGTGATCGATGACACTTACAACGCCAATCCCACCTCCATGTGCGCTGCCGTTGATATACTCGCCGGCTTTTCCGGCCGCACCGTTCTGGTGCTCGGGGATATCGGCGAGTTGGGCGATTGGGCGGAGCAGGGGCACCGCGACGTGGGCGAATACGCCCGTGGCAAGGTTTCTGCGCTGTACGCCGTCGGGCCAATGATGGTTCACGCCGTCAACGCCTTCGGTCCACAGGCTTTTCACTTCAGCACGCAGGCTGAGCTGATCAAGGCCCTGGGCGCCGAACAAGACACAAACACCACCATTTTGATCAAGGGGTCGCGCAGCGCTGCGATGGAAAACGTCGTCGCCGCCTTGTGCGGGTCCAGTCTGGAGAAACATTAATGCTGCTGCTGCTAGCGGAGTATCTGCAACAGTTCTACAAAGGCTTCGCGGTCTTCCAGTACCTGACCCTGCGCGGGATTCTCGGTGTGCTGACCGCGCTGGTCTTGTCGCTGTGCTATGGCCCGTGGATGATCCGCACGTTGCAGAACCGTCAGATCGGTCAATCCGTTCGCAACGACGGCCCGCAGTCGCACCTGTCGAAGTCGGGTACCCCGACCATGGGCGGCGCGCTGATTCTGTCGTCTATCGGCGTCAGCACCCTGCTTTGGGCTGACCTGAGCAACCGCTATGTCTGGGTCGTACTGCTGGTGACCCTGCTGTTCGGCGCAATCGGCTGGGTCGACGACTACCGCAAGGTCATCGAGAAAAACTCCCGCGGCCTGCCAAGCCGCTGGAAGTATTTCTGGCAGTCGGTATTTGGCCTGGGCGCGGCGATCTTCCTGTATGTGACCGCCGCCACTCCGGTAGAAACCACGCTGATTCTGCCGATGCTCAAGGACTACAGCATTCCGTTGGGCGCCGGCTTCATTGTCCTGACCTATTTTGTGATCGTCGGTTCGAGCAACGCGGTCAACCTGACCGACGGCCTCGACGGCCTGGCGATCATGCCGACGGTGATGGTGGGCGGCGGCCTGGGCATTTTCTGCTACCTGTCGGGTAACGTGAAATTCGCCGAATACCTGCTGATTCCTTATGTACCGGGCGCCGGTGAATTGATCGTGTTCTGTGGCGCACTGATCGGAGCAGGCCTGGGCTTCCTCTGGTTCAACACCTATCCGGCACAAGTCTTCATGGGTGACGTCGGTGCACTGGCGCTGGGCGCGGCTCTGGGCACCATCGCGGTGATCGTCCGTCAGGAAATCGTCCTGTTCATCATGGGCGGCGTGTTCGTGATGGAAACCCTGTCAGTCGTCATTCAGGTCGCCTCTTTTAAACTGACCGGTCGCCGCGTATTCCGCATGGCACCGATTCACCACCACTTTGAACTCAAGGGCTGGCCCGAGCCGCGCGTGATCGTCCGTTTCTGGATCATCACCGTGATTCTCGTGCTGGTCGGCCTTGCCACCCTGAAGCTGAGGTAGAAACTCGTGTCTCTGATCGCTTCTGACCACTTCCGCATCGTTGTCGGCCTCGGCAAGAGCGGCATGTCCCTGGTTCGCTTCCTGGCGAACCGGGGCGTGGCGTTTGCCGTGGCCGATACGCGGGAAAATCCACCGGAACTGGCCACGCTCAAGCGTGACTATCCGCACGTGGAAGTGCGTTGTGGCGAACTGGACGTCGAGTTCCTGTGCCGTGCCGACGAACTCTACGTCAGCCCCGGTCTGGCGCTGGCGACCCCGGCCCTGCAGGCAGCCGCCGCTCGTGGCGTGAAATTGTCCGGCGACATCGAACTGTTCGCGCGTAACGCGAAGGCGCCGATCGTGGCCATCAGCGGTTCCAACGCGAAAAGCACTGTCACCACCCTGGTCGGCGAAATGGCGGCTGCGGCAGGTAAGCGTGTCGCCGTCGGCGGCAATCTCGGTACCCCGGCGTTGGACTTGCTCAGCGACGACATCGAGTTGTACGTGATGGAAMTGTCGAGTTTCCAGTTGGAAACCACCGATCAGCTCAACGCCGAAGTGGCGACCGTGCTCAATATCAGCGAAGACCACATGGACCGTTACAGCGGTCTGCCGGCCTATCACCTGGCCAAGCACCGGATCTTCCGGGGCGCCAGGCAGTTCGTGGTCAATCGCCAGGATGCCCTGAGTCGCCCGTTGATGGGCGAGGGCCAGCCGTGCTGGACCTTCGGTCTGAGCAAACCCGATTTCAAAGCCTTCGGTATCCGTGAAGAAGACGGCGAGAAATACCTGGCCTTCGAGTTCCAGAACCTGATGCCGGTGCGCGAGTTGAAGATTCGCGGTGCCCACAACCAGTCCAACGCCCTGGCAGCCCTGGCGCTGGGCCATGCGGTTGGCCTGCCGTTCGATGCCATGTTGTCGAGCCTGCGCACCTTCGCCGGTCTCGAACATMGCTGCCAATGGGTCCGTGACCTCGACGGCGTGGGCTATTACAACGATTCCAAAGCCACCAACGTCGGCGCCGCACTGGCGGCCATCGAAGGTTTGGGCGCAGACATCGACGGTAAAGTCGTGCTGATCGCCGGTGGCGACGGCAAGGGTGCCGAATTCAAGGACCTGCGCGATCCGGTGGCGGCCAACTGCCGCGCCGTGGTGCTGATGGGCCGCGATTCCGACAAGATCGGTGAGGCCATCGGCGACGCCGTACCGCTGATCCGCGCCGGCTCCCTGGTCGAAGCCGTCGAGCAATGCCGCGCCGCAGCCCAGCCGGGCGACGTGGTGCTGTTGTCGCCAGCCTGCGCCAGTTTCGACATGTTCAAGAACTACGAAGACCGCGGTCACCAGTTCGTCCAAGCCGTGGAGGATCTGGCATGAGCCTGAGAGACATCATCAAGCCATACCCTTCGCCGATCATCACCGGACGCGGTATTGACCTCGATTTCCCGATGCTCGCCGGTTGCCTGACGCTGCTCGGCCTTGGGCTGATCATGATTGCCTCGGCATCGACCGAAGTGGCGGCAGTGCAGTCTGGCAGCGCCCTGTATTACATGATTCGCCACCTTATTTACGTGGTGCTGGGTCTGGGGGCCTGCATCGTCACCATGATGATCCCGATTGCCACCTGGCAACGCCTGGGCTGGTTGATGCTGCTGGGTGCATTCGGCTTGCTGGTGATGGTGATCGTTCCGGGGATCGGCCGTGAGGTTAACGGCTCGATGCGCTGGATCGGCTTCAGTTTCTTCAACGTCCAGCCTTCCGAGATCGCCAAGGTGTTCGTGGTGATCTACCTCGCCGGCTATCTGGTGCGTCGCCAGAAAGAAGTGCGTGAAAGCTGGATGGGCTTTTTCAAGCCGTTCATCGTGCTGCTGCCGATGGCGGGCCTGCTGCTGATGGAGCCGGACTTCGGTGCCACCGTCGTGATGATGGGTGCCGCGGCGGCGATGCTGTTCCTTGGCGGCGTCGGGCTGTTCCGTTTTTCCCTGATGGTGGTGCTGGCCGTCGGTGCGGTGGTGCTGTTGATTCAAATGCAGCCGTATCGAATGGCGCGTCTGACCAACTTTGCCGATCCGTGGGCTGACCAGTTCGGCGCCGGCTATCAGTTGTCCCAGGCATTGATCGCTTTCGGTCGCGGCGAATGGCTGGGCGTTGGCCTGGGCAACAGCGTGCAGAAACAGTTCTACCTGCCGGAAGCCCACACTGACTTCGTATTCTCGGTCCTGGCCGAAGAACTGGGCGCGGTGGGTTCGCTGTGCACCGTGGCACTGTTCGTCTTCGTGTGTATTCGTGGCATGTACATCGGTTTGTGGGCCGAGAAGGCCAAGCAGTTTTTTGCTGCTTATGTCGCCTACGGCTTGTCGTTCCTGTGGATTGGTCAATTCCTGATCAATATCGGCGTGAACGTCGGCCTGCTGCCGACCAAGGGACTGACCCTGCCGTTCCTCAGTTACGGCGGCAGCTCGTTGGTGATTTGCTGCGCCTGTCTCGGCTTGTTGCTGCGCATCGAGTGGGAAAGTCGAACCCATCTGGGCAGTGAAGAGATGGAGTTCCATGAGAGCGACTTCGCCGAGGAGTCGAACCATGGGCGCTAACGTCATGATCATGGCCGGCGGCACCGGTGGCCACGTGTTCCCGGCGCTGGCCTGCGCTCGCGAATTCCAGGCGCGCGGTTATACCGTGCACTGGCTCGGCACCCCGCGTGGCATCGAGAACGACCTGGTGCCGGCGGCCGGTATCGAGCTGCATCGGATCAACGCCAGCGGTCTGCGCGGCAAGGGCAAATTGTCCCTGCTCAAGGCACCGTTCATGTTGTTCAAGTCGGTCTGGCAGGCGCGGGCGATCATTCGCCGTCTGCAACCGGTCTGTGTCGTGGGTTTTGGTGGTTTTGTGACCGGCCCTGGCGGTGTCGCGGCCAAACTAGCCGGCGTGCCGGTGATCGTTCACGAGCAGAACGCCGTGGCCGGTACCGCCAATCGGTTGCTGGTGCCGTTGGCCGCCCGAGTCTGTGAAGCGTTCCCCGACACCTTTACCCTGTCGGGCAGCCGCCGGACCACCGGTAATCCGGTGCGCACCGAGCTGTTCCTCGAGACATCGCGACCTGCCCTGACCGGTCGCAAGGCGCGTTTGCTGATCCTGGGCGGAAGCCTGGGCGCAGAGCCGTTGAACAAGTTGCTGCCTGAAGCCCTGTCGCAAGTCGCTGCTGATCTGCGTCCGGAAGTGTTCCATCAGGCCGGCAAAAACCACGATGAAGTGACTGCAGAGCGCTATCGCGCGGCTGGCGTCGAGGCGCAGGTGCAGCCCTTCATCAAAGACATGGCCCAAGCCTACAGCTGGGCCGACCTGGTGGTATGTCGCGCAGGCGCGCTGACCATCAGTGAACTGGCCGCCGCCGGTCTGCCCTCGATGCTGGTGCCTTTGCCTCATGCCATCGACGATCACCAGACCCGCAACGCCGAATATTTGGCCCGTGAAGGCGCAGCCTTCCTGATGCCGCAAAGAACGACTGGCGCAGCGGATCTTGCCGCTCGCCTGACAGAGGTCCTGATGCAACCACAACGACTCAACGAAATGGCTACCGCGGCACGCCGCCTGGCCAAACCCGATGCCACCCGTAACGTGGTCGATAGCTGCCTGGAGGTGGCCCATGGTTGAGAATCAGAAAGCCATGCCGCAACCGGAAATGCGCCGCATCCGCCGCATCCACTTCGTCGGTATCGGCGGTGTGGGCATGTGCGGGATTGCTGAAGTGTTGTTGAACCTGGGCTATGAAGTGTCCGGTTCCGACCTGAAGGCTTCGCCGGTGACCGAGCGTCTGGAGTCCTTCGGGGCGCAGATCTTCATCGGCCACCGCGCCGAGAACGCCGCTGCCGCCGACGTGCTGGTGGTGTCGAGCGCCGTGAACACGTCCAACCCGGAAGTCGCAACCGCACTGGAACGTCGTATTCCGGTGGTGCCGCGTGCAGAGATGCTGGCGGAGCTGATGCGCTATCGCCACGGCATCGCCGTTGCCGGTACCCACGGCAAAACCACAACCACCAGCCTGATCGCTTCGGTGTTCGCGGCCGGTGGCCTGGACCCGACGTTCGTGATCGGTGGCCGCCTGAATGCCGCGGGCACCAATGCCCAGCTCGGCACCAGCCGTTACCTGATCGCCGAGGCCGACGAAAGCGATGCGAGCTTCCTGCACTTGCAGCCGCTGGTGGCCGTGGTCACCAACATCGACGCCGATCACATGGCGACCTACGACGGTGACTTCAACAAGCTGAAGAAAACCTTCGTCGAATTCCTGCACAACCTGCCGTTCTACGGTCTGGCGGTGGTGTGCCTGGACGACCCGGTGGTGCGTGAAATCCTCCCGCAGGTCAAGCGTCCGACCGTTACCTACGGCTTCGGCGAAGACTGCGACGTGCGCGCCATCAATGTGCGCCAGCAAGGCATGCAGACCTTCTTCACCGTACTGCGTCCCGACCGCGAGCCACTGGATGTTTCGGTGAACATGCCGGGCAACCACAACGTATTGAACGCCCTTGCGACCATCTGCATCGCCACCGACGAAGGCGTCAGCGATGAAGCCATCGTCCAGGGCCTGTCCGGGTTCCAGGGTGTCGGCCGACGCTTCCAGGTCTACGGCGAACTGCCGGTAGACGGCGGCAATGTGATGCTGGTCGACGACTACGGTCACCACCCGACCGAAGTCGCGGCCGTGATCAAGGCCGTGCGCGGTGGCTGGCCGGAGCGCCGCCTGGTGATGGTCTACCAGCCGCACCGTTACAGCCGCACCCGTGACCTGTACGACGATTTCGTCAATGTGCTGGCTGACGCCAACGTACTGCTGCTGATGGAAGTCTACCCGGCCGGCGAAGAGCCGATTCCGGGCGCCGACAGCCGCAAGCTGTGCAACAGCATCCGTCAGCGTGGCCAGCTCGACCCGATCTACATCGAGCGTGGCGTCGACCTCGCACCAGTGGTCAAGCCGCTGCTGCGCGCCGGCGACATCCTGCTGTGCCAGGGCGCCGGCGATATCGGCGGTCTCGCACCAAAACTGTTGAAAAGCGAGTTGTTCGCCGGTGCCGTTGCCGCGCCGGAGAAGGGGAAGTTGAAATGACTGCTGCCTACGCCAACCTGGTCTCCACGATCGCGCCGAAAGACTTCGGCCGCGTCGCCGTGCTGTTCGGCGGCAAGAGTGCCGAGCGTGAGGTCTCCCTGAAGTCGGGTAACGCCGTTCTGGACGCACTGCAAAGCGCCGGTGTGGACGCGTTCGGCCTCGACGTGGGCGATGACCTGCTGCAGCGACYGCTCAACGAAAAGATCGACCGCGCCTTCATCATCCTCCACGGTCGTGGCGGTGAAGACGGCAGCATGCAGGGCCTGCTCGAATGCCTGGGCATTCCGTACACCGGCAGCGGCATCCTGGCTTCGGCCCTGGCCATGGACAAACTGCGCACCAAGCAGGTCTGGCACAGCCTGGGCATTCCGACCCCACGTCACGCGGTACTGAGCAGCGAAGCCGATTGTATTTCGGCGGCGACGGAACTGGGCTTCCCTTTGATCGTCAAACCGGCCCATGAAGGTTCAAGTATCGGTATGGCCAAAGTGAGTTCCGCGTCCGAATTGATCGACGCATGGAAAGCGGCCAGTACCTACGATTCGCAAGTGCTGGTCGAGCAATGGATTCACGGTCCGGAGTTCACCATCGCCACCCTGCGTGACCAGGTGTTGCCACCGATTGCCCTGGGCACGACGCACAGCTTCTACGACTACGACGCCAAGTACATCGCCAACGATACCCAGTACCGCATTCCGTGCGGTCTGGACAGCGCCAAGGAAAAGGAACTCATGGACCTCACGGCGAAAGCCTGTGAAGCGCTGGGTATCGCCGGTTGGGGCAGGGCAGACGTGATGCAGGACGCCGAAGGGCAGTTTTGGTTCCTGGAAGTCAACACCGCACCGGGCATGACCGATCACAGCCTGGTGCCGATGGCGGCCCGTGCCGCCGGTCTGGATTTCCAGCAACTGGTTCTGRCCATTCTGGCCGAGAGCGTTGCCGGCAACACTGCCGGTAACCAAGAGTCGACGAGAGGTTAAGGCCATGCAAGGCGCTCAGCTCAGACATCAGCCCACCGCACCGACCGGCCGCAAGCCGGTGCCGCGGGGTGCCAGCCGAATGGTGGCCAAAGAGCCGATGTCCGCGCGCCTGCCGAAAGCCAACTTCGGTTTTCTCAAAGCGTTGTTCTGGCCGGTAGTGCTGGTGGCTTTGGGGTTCGGTACTTACGAAGGCGCGACACGGCTGTTGCCGTATGCCGACCGGCCGATCACCAGAATCAATGTGCAGGGCGACTTGAGTTACATCAGCCAGCAAGCAGTGCAGCAGCGGATCGCCCCTTACGTGGCGTCGAGCTTCTTCACTATCGACCTGGCGAGCATGCGCACCGAGCTGGAAACGATGCCATGGATTGCCCACGCCGAAGTGCGCAGGGTGTGGCCGGATCAAGTGGTGATCCGCCTGGAAGAACAACTGCCGGTGGCCCGTTGGGGCGACGAATCGCTGTTGAACAACCAGGGGCAGGCGTTCACTCCGCGCGAGCTGGCGAACTACGAACACTTGCCTCAGCTGTTCGGCCCGCAGCGGGCTCAACAGCAAGTGATGCAGCAATACCAGGTGTTGAGCCAGATGCTCAGGCCGCTGGGCTTCTCGATTGCACGCCTGGAACTGCGTGATCGCGGCAGCTGGTTCCTGACCACCGGCCCCGGCAGCGCGGGTCCCGGGATCGAACTGCTGCTGGGACGCGGCAACCAGGTGGAAAAGATGCGCCGTTTCATCGCCATCTATGACAAGACGCTCAAAGAACAGATTACGAACATTGCGCGCATCGATCTGCGCTACGCCAACGGCCTCGCTGTTGGCTGGCGGGAACCTGTAGCGCCCACGGCAGCCCAACCCGCTGTCGCGAAGAATTAAGAAGAGGCAGGACCCATGGCAAACGTGCAAAGCGGCAAAATGATCGTCGGTCTCGATATCGGCACCTCCAAGGTGGTGGCGCTGGTGGGCGAGGTCGCGGACGACGGCACGCTGGAAATCGTCGGGATCGGTACCCATCCGTCCCGTGGCCTGAAAAAAGGCGTGGTGGTGAACATCGAGTCCACCGTGCAATCGATCCAGCGCGCCATCGAAGAAGCGCAGCTGATGGCGGGTTGCCGGATTCACTCGGCGTTCGTCGGCGTGGCCGGCAATCACATCCGCAGCCTGAACTCCCACGGCATCGTGGCGATTCGTGATCGCGAAGTCAGCTCGGCGGACCTTGAGCGTGTACTCGACGCGGCCCAGGCCGTGGCGATCCCGGCTGACCAGCGAGTGCTGCATACCCTGCCGCAGGATTACGTGATCGATAACCAGGAAGGCGTCCGCGAGCCACTGGGCATGTCCGGCGTGCGTCTGGAAGCCAAGGTCCACGTGGTCACCTGCGCCGTCAATGCCGCACAGAACATTGAAAAATGCGTGCGTCGTTGTGGCCTGGAAATCGACGACATCATTCTCGAACAGCTGGCTTCCGCGTATTCGGTACTGACCGATGACGAGAAAGAGCTGGGCGTGTGCCTGGTGGACATCGGCGGCGGCACCACCGACATCGCGATCTTCACCGAAGGCGCGATCCGCCACACCGCGGTAATCCCGATTGCCGGCGACCAGGTGACCAACGACATCGCCATGGCGTTGCGCACTCCGACCCAGTACGCCGAAGAAATCAAGATCCGCTACGCCTGCGCCCTGGCCAAGCTGGCCGGTGCCGGTGAAACCATCAAGGTGCCAAGTGTTGGCGACCGTCCACCACGCGAGCTGTCCCGCCAGGCCCTGGCCGAAGTGGTCGAGCCGCGCTACGACGAACTGTTCACGCTGATCCAGGCCGAACTGCGCCGCAGCGGCTACGAAGACCTGATCCCGGCCGGCATCGTGCTGACCGGCGGTACATCGAAGATGGAAGGCGCTACCGAACTGGCCGAGGAAATCTTCCACATGCCGGTGCGCCTGGGCGTGCCTCACGGCGTGAAAGGTCTGGATGACGTGGTGCGCAACCCGATCTATTCCACCGGCGTCGGCCTGTTGATGTACGGCCTGCAGAAGCAGTCCGACGGCATCTCGTTCTCGGGCATCGGCAGCCGCGACAGCTACAGCAACGAAGAGCCACAGGCTCCGCTGCTGGACCGCCTGAAGAAGTGGGTCCAGGGCAATTTCTGAAGATTTACCGTTACACCGTTACACCGAAGCACGCAGTAGGCGAAAAAACTAGAGAATGTAAAGGAGAGGGAAAATGTTCGAACTCGTAGACAACATCCCCGCAAGCCCGGTAATCAAAGTTATCGGTGTCGGCGGTGGCGGCGGCAACGCTGTCAACCACATGGTCAAGAGCAACATCGAAGGCGTCGAGTTCATCTGCGCCAACACCGATGCTCAAGCGCTGAAAAGCATCGGCGCGCGGACCATCCTGCAACTGGGCACCGGCGTGACCAAAGGTCTCGGCGCTGGCGCCAACCCTGAAGTAGGTCGTCAGGCCGCTCTCGAAGATCGTGAGCGCATTGCCGAAGTCCTCCAGGGCACCAATATGGTGTTCATCACCACGGGCATGGGCGGTGGTACCGGTACCGGTGCTGCGCCAATCATTGCTGAAGTGGCCAAGGAAATGGGGATCCTCACCGTTGCGGTGGTGACTCGTCCGTTCCCGTTCGAAGGCCGCAAGCGCATGCAGATCGCCGACGAAGGTATTCGTCTGCTGTCTGAAAGCGTCGACTCGTTGATCACTATTCCCAACGAGAAGCTGCTGACCATCCTCGGTAAAGACGCCAGCCTGCTGTCGGCTTTCGCCAAGGCTGACGATGTACTGGCCGGTGCCGTTCGCGGTATCTCCGACATCATCAAGCGTCCGGGCATGATCAACGTCGACTTTGCCGACGTACGTACCGTGATGAGCGAAATGGGCATGGCGATGATGGGCACTGGCTGCGCCAGCGGTCCGAACCGTGCACGTGAGGCCACCGAAGCGGCCATTCGCAACCCGTTGCTGGAAGACGTGAACCTGCAAGGTGCGCGCGGCATCCTGGTGAACATCACCGCCGGTCCTGACCTGTCCCTGGGTGAGTACTCCGATGTGGGTAGCATCATCGAAGCCTTCGCTTCCGAGCACGCGATGGTCAAGGTCGGTACCGTTATCGATCCGGACATGCGCGACGAGCTGCACGTGACTGTTGTTGCCACAGGACTGGGCGCTAAAATCGAGAAGCCTGTGAAGGTCATCGACAACACCGTCCACACTTCGATGTCCACACAGCCACAACAACAGGCCCCTGTTCGTCAGGAAGCTCCAGCGGTGAACTACCGTGACCTGGACCGTCCGACCGTCATGCGCAACCAGGCCCAGGCCGGTGCTGCGGCTGCCGCGAAGATGAATCCGCAAGATGACCTGGACTACCTGGACATCCCGGCATTCCTGCGTCGTCAGGCCGATTGATGAAATGTATCAGGGGTATTAGGGTGATTGGTGTTCAGCAAAGGTCTGGTCTGCTATCATCGCCAGCCTTTGTTGATACCAGTTCGCAATTTGCGCTGAAGCGGCCCATGCCATGATTAAACAACGCACCCTGAAGAATATTATCCGTGCCACAGGTGTCGGCCTGCACTCCGGGGAGAAGGTCTACCTGACCCTCAAGCCAGCGCCTGTCGATACCGGCATTGTGTTTTGTCGCGCCGACCTCGACCCCGTGGTGCAGATTCCTGCCCGCGCGGAAAACGTTGGTGAAACCACTATGTCGACCACGCTCGTTAATGGTGACGTCAAAGTGGACACGGTAGAGCACCTGCTCTCGGCCATGGCAGGCCTGGGCATCGATAACGCCTACGTCGAGCTCTCCGCGTCCGAAGTCCCGATCATGGATGGTAGCGCTGGACCTTTCGTATTCCTGATTCAATCGGCTGGCCTGGAAGAACAGGACGCCGCCAAGAAGTTCATCCGCATCCTGCGTGAAGTGACAGTGGAAGACGGCGACAAGCGCGCCACTTTCGTCCCTTTCGAAGGGTTCAAGGTGAGCTTCGAGATCGATTTCGATCACCCGGTTTTCCGTGACCGCACACAAAGTGCAAGCGTGGATTTTTCCAGCACTTCGTTTGTAAAAGAAGTCAGCCGCGCCCGTACCTTTGGTTTCATGAGTGACATCGAGTACCTGCGCAAGCACAACCTCGCACTCGGCGGCAGCGTTGAAAACGCTATTGTGGTCGACGCCGATGGCGTACTGAACGAAGACGGCCTTCGCTATGAAGACGAATTCGTGAAGCACAAGATTCTCGATGCAATTGGTGACCTCTACCTGCTGGGCAATAGCCTGATTGGTGAGTTCAAGGGCTTCAAGTCCGGCCACGCGCTGAACAACCAGCTGCTGCGCAAGTTGATTGAGCAGACAGATGCCTGGGAAGTCGTGACGTTCGAAGACGCCAGTACTGCACCGATCTCTTACATGCGTCCGGTTGCGGCCGTGTAAGTAAAAAACCTCTCTAGTTTTTAAAGGCTGCCTTCGGGTGGCCTTTTTTTATGTCCCGAATTTTGTGTTGCCTGGGCTGACCTCATCGTCGGAACGCCGCCCATCCAATGAAAATCCTATTCGGCACAAACAACCCGATTACGCCCCCCTTCCTTGGCCTGATACAACGCCTTGTCGGCACTGAACAGCAATTGCTCCAGGTTGATATCGCTGACCTCCGTCCAGGTGGCAATACCGATACTCACGCTCATCGGCGGTTCACCGGCGTCCACCATCGGCAATTTTTGCACCGCCTCGCGGATTTGTTCGGCGATCTGCCGCGCGCCTTCGCTGTCAGTTTCGGCCAGGACCACCGAAAACTCTTCACCACCATAGCGAGCCACCAGGTCTGCCGGGCGATGGACACTGGCGCGGATGACCTCGGCCAATGCCCGCAAGGCGTCGTCGCCGGCCTGATGCCCGTGCCGGTCATTGAAGGCCTTGAAGTGATCGGCATCGATCATCAGCAACGACAACGGCTTGCCGCTGCGCTGCGCACGAAACCACTCATGGCGCAGGGTCTGATCAAGGGATCGACGGTTGGCCACGCCGGTCAAGGCATCGGTGGCCGCCAATAGCGCCAATTCCTGCTCGGCATATTGGCGCAGTCGCAGCTCGCGGCAGAGCAGCCAGGTCAGCCACAACAGACCGATGCACAAAACCCCCGTCGCACCGCTGATCACATAGACCGTGCGGTTCCAGGTGGCGAACACTTCATCGATGGAAAGGGCCACGATGACGGTAAGCGGCAGATTGCCGACCCGGGAAAAGGTGTACAGGCGCGGTTGATGGTCGACACTCGACACGCTTTCGAAGGTACCACTGCGCTCCTGCAGCATACGTGCGACGTTGGGGCGGCTGGAGAAGTTCTTGCCGATGGCGTTTTGTTCCCGGTACGGCTTCTGCGCCAGGAGAATCCCCTCGTCGTTGATGATGCCCAGCGTACTGCCGGTACCGATATCGAGGCTGTTGAACAGTTGATCGAAGTAGCTCATGCGCATCGACGCCACC
Organism: Pseudomonas sp. P5_A2_2; assembly: GCF_054177685.1. Taxonomy (NCBI): domain Bacteria; kingdom Pseudomonadati; phylum Pseudomonadota; class Gammaproteobacteria; order Pseudomonadales; family Pseudomonadaceae; genus Pseudomonas; species Pseudomonas sp. P5_A2_2. The sequence continues at coordinate 3,611 of NZ_JBGCUL010000022.1, read as the reverse complement.
GCGACCCCCAGAAACTCACCCGTGGGAGAGGAAATGCGTCGGCTGAAACTGATGCGCCATTCGTCGCTGTCATCGCAGTCGCAGCGCGGCTTGAACGGACGGCTGATGAACATGCCGGAGTCGCGATTGAAGACATGGGCCAGGAAATAATCGCGGTCAGCGAAGTTGCCCGGTTTCGGTTCGATCAACGATGAGTCGGCCAGCACGTCGCCGTGCTTGTCCAGCAGCAGGATGTCGCCCTTGTAGCGCGCGGTTGTGGAGCGGTCGAACAGCACCAGGTGACGTATCTGCGGCGAAACCTGTTTCAGGTCGTCCCGTTGGGCGGCGGCGATCAGGCCCTGCAAGGTCAGGTCATAGAGCTCGACCGTACGCAGGACATCGGCATCGATCAGTTGCGCAATGGTGGTCGCGCTGCGTGTGGCGGTCTGCTGGGCATTGGCGTGCTCGCGGATCAGCAGGAAAGTGACGATGCACAGGATCGAGATGACAGTCAGGGTGCTACCGAGGATCACCATGATCTCGGGTCGCCCGGGCGGGCCTTGAAATTGCGGGGTGCGGCTTGCGGTCATAGGGCTGACGTCTGCTAAAGGGACGTTGTAAGCGTAGTTGCATAAACGTAGCAGCCGAGTGAATCGTTTCTGTTGCGCGAACGATTGATCAATTACGTGGGCGTCAGTGACTTGCGTTGCAAAATTTGCAATGAAGGTTGAGTCGCCAATAAAAAAGCCGCTGACAGCAGCGGCTTTGCAGACAACTTTTCAAAGGGAAGAGCCGATGAAAAGTGTCAAGGGAAACGGGAGTGATCGGTGCAGATCAGCTGTCTTTCTCGGCCTGGGCGTCTTGCGCAGCCTTGGCGGTCATCTCGATCTGATGCTCTTCGAACGCCGCAGCGCGTGCGGTGTTATGCGCGACGAAAGTCTGCGACTCTTCCGCCATCGTCAACGGCGACAGGAACAAAGAGGACAAAACGAAAGCGCTGGCAATACCCATACTGTTGGACATCTTTAAAACCTTCTTGCTTGGCAAGTGCTGTTTGGTGCGGGCAAAGATAAGGATATGGAGCGAGGGGAAAAAGAGTGGATTCATGAAAGGACTGTTGCGGCAACAGCAATAGTTGGTTGAGCGCACACTTGTGTTCAACCCGAAACCAATGTGGGAGCGAGCTTGCTCGCGATAGCATCACCTCGGTTCAGAAGTTGCACCGAGTCGCCTGTATCGCGAGCAAGCTCGCTCCCACAAGGGAATGGGGATTCAGACGGGCAGATGAATCCCGAACGTATTCATCCCATGGTCACTGCGCACGAACACATCGCCGCCGTGCATCAACGCAATCGCCTTGACGATGGCCAGCCCTAAACCGTGATTGTGGCCGCTGTTGCTGCGCGAAGCATCAACCCGATAGAAGCGCTCGAACAGCCGTGGCAGGTGTTCACGGGCAATCGGCGAACCGGGGTTGGCGACGCCGATGCTGACCTGGTGTTCTGCGGCTTCAATGCGCACCTGAATCACCTGCCCGGGCGCGGTGTGTCGCACCGCGTTGTTCAGCAGATTGATCAACGCCCGGCGCAGATGAGCGATCTCGATCCGCACTTGCGCGTCACCACTGACCTCAACCCGGACCTGAGCGTCCTCGAGAATGAAATCCAGGTACTCCAGGGTTGTAGCCACTTCATCGGCCAGTGAGGTTGAGGTGAGTTTGGTCGCTTTGCTGCCCTGATCGGCGCTGGCGAGGAACAGCATGTCGTTGATGATCGAACGCAGTCGCTCAAGCTCTTCGAGGTTCGATTGCAGTACTTCGAAGTAATGCTCGGCGGAGCGTCCGCGGGTCAATGCGACCTGGGTCTGGCCGATCAGGTTGGTCAGTGGCGAGCGCAGTTCGTGGGCGACGTCGGCGTTGAACGATTCAAGGCGCGAGTACGCTTGTTCAACCCGTTCCAGGGTCGAGTTGAACGAGCTGACGAATTGATCAAGCTCCGGCGGCAACGGCGACAGGCGCAAGCGCCCTGAGCGCAATGGCGGGGCCAGGCGCTGGGCTTCCTGGGACAGTTTGATCAGCGGTTTGAGGCCGATCCGCGCCACCCAGTAACCCAGTGCCGAGGCCAGCAGCACACCGGCAATCGCCAGGCTGATCAACGCGATCAGCAGTTGATGCTGGGTATGGAAAAATGTTTCGGTGTCGATGGCGATCATGAAGCGCAGCGGTGGGCGCTGGTCCTTGGCCGGGAACTCACTGACCAGCACTTTCAGCGGATAGGGGTGATCCGGCAGATGCATGTCGCGGGTGCCCAGCGGCCCTTGGGCAAAGGCGCGGATCTGCGGGGTCAGGTTGCCGTATTCGTAGTGCGGATCGCCGCTGATGATCCAGAAACTGATGCGCTTGTCTTCTTCACTCAGCAGATTGAGCTTGTTGTTGATCTTCACCCAATGCTCGGGCGTGCCGTATCGGCCGACCGTGGATTGGAGCACGCTGTAGCGCGCATCCAGTTCGGCCTCGGGCAACAGGCCCAGGCCTTTGTCGACCTGTTGGTACAGCGCCCAGCCGATCAGCAGGAACACCAAAAGCGCCACCAGCGTGAACATTCCGCTTAAACGCAGGGCGATCGAGTTACTGGACACCACGGCTCTCCAGCACATAACCCATGCCGCGAATGGTGTGCAGCAGTTTCTCTTCGAACGGCCCGTCGAGCTTGGCTCGCAGGCGTTTGATCGCGACTTCGACCACGTTGGCGTCGCTGTCGAAATTGATGTCCCAGACCATTTCGGCAATGGCGGTTTTCGAAAGGATTTCGCCCTGGCGCCGGGCCAGCACGCTGAGCAGCGAGAACTCCTTGGCGGTCAGGTCCAGGCGTGTACCGGCGCGGGTGGCCTTGCGGCTGATCAAATCTATCCACAGGTCGGCGATGCTCACCTGCACCGGTTCATGACCGCCGCTGCGCCGGGTCAGCGCTTGCAGGCGCGCCACCAGTTCAAGGAAGGAAAACGGTTTGCCCAGATAGTCATCGGCGCCTTCACGCAGGCCCTTGATGCGATCTTCCACACGCTCGCGGGCGGTGAGCATGATCACCGGGGTTTGCTTGCGCGCACGCAGGGCGCGCAACACACCAAAGCCGTCGAGGCCCGGCAGCATCACGTCGAGGACGATCACCGCGTAGTCGCTCTCCAGCGCCAGATGCAGGCCTTCCACACCATCGCGGGCCAGATCCACGGTGAAACCCTGTTCCGTCAGGCCGCGGTGCAGATAGTCCGCGGTTTTTTCCTCGTCTTCGATAATCAGAACGCGCATGACCCCGCCTCAGTCTGTGCTCGCCAGCGCCGGTACTGGCGAAGGTTTGGGCCTATGAAATAACCGTTCCAGCCACAAGTATATGACCGGCGTGGTGAACAGCGTCAGCGCCTGGCTCACCAGCAAGCCGCCGACCACCGCGATTCCCAGGGGCTGACGCAACTCGGCGCCGGTGCCATAGCCGAGCATCAACGGCAGGGCGCCGAGCAGGGCGGCGAGGGTGGTCATGATGATCGGCCGGAACCGCGTGATACAGGCCTTGAAGATTGCTTCCTCAGGCGACAGTCCGCCATTGCGCTGCGCTTCGAGGGCGAAGTCGATCATCAGG
>NZ_JBGCUL010000788.1:0-2122 GCF_054177685.1 Pseudomonas sp. P5_A2_2 | reverse complement strand
ACGCCAACCAGGACCAGGTGTACGCCGACCTGATCTCCGGACGTCTCGATGCAGGGATCCAGGACATGCTGCAAGCCGAACTGGGCTTCCTGAAGTCGCCACCAGGCGCCGACTTCCAGGTCAGCGAGCCGGTCGAAAGCCCCCTGCTGCCAGCCAAAACCGCCGTGGGTCTCACCAAAGGCAACGCCGAGCTCCAGGCCTTGCTGAACAAAGGTATCCAGGCACTGCACGACAATGGCACCTATGCGGCCGTCCAGCGGAAGCACTTTGGCGATCTGAATCTATACAGCGGCAAATAATGACCCTGCGCCCATTTCCGGATGGGCACTTTTTTGATCGATGTAGGGCTGCCCAATGCTAGAAAACCTCTTGATGATTCTGGGGCTGTCAGGCTTCAGCCTTAAAGGCTTCGGCCCGCTGTTGCTGCAAGGCTCCTGGATGACTGTCAAATTATCCTTTCTGTGCTTGCTGGTGAGCGTTGGCCTGGGCCTGATCGGCGCCAGCGCCAAGCTTTCGAAATCGGCACTGTTGCGCGTCCCCGCGCAGGCCTACACCACGCTGATCCGCGGGGTGCCGGACCTGGTGCTGATGCTGTTGATCTTCTACAGCCTGCAAACCTGGCTGACCTCGTTTACCGATTTCATGGAATGGGAATACATCGAAATCAACCCCTTTAGCGCCGGGGTCATTACCCTGGGTTTCATCTACGGGGCTTATTTCACCGAAACCTTCCGTGGCGCCATCCTTGCCGTACCGCGAGGGCAGATGGAAGCGGCTACCGCCTACGGCCTGACCCGCGCTCAGCGCTTTCGCCTGGTGGTGTTCCCGCAAATGATGCGTTTTGCCCTGCCGGGCATCGGTAATAACTGGATGGTGATCCTCAAGGCCACCGCGCTGGTGTCGATCATTGGCCTGGCCGATCTGGTCAAGGTGGCCCAGGACGCGGGCAAGAGCTCCTATCAGCTGTTCTTCTTCCTGATTCTGGCCGCCTTGATCTATCTGGTGATAACCACCGTTTCGAACTACGTCTTGCGCCGGATGGAAATCTTCTACGCCGCAGGCACCCGGGAGGCCGTGCGATGATCGAACTACTGCAGGAATACTGGAAACCTTTCCTGTTCCAGGACGGCAATCACATCACCGGGCTGGCCATGACCCTCTGGCTGCTCAGTGCCTCGATCTTCTTCGGCTTCGTGATGTCGATCCCGCTGTCGATTGCCCGGGTCTCGAGCAATGTCTGGGTGCGCTGGCCGGTGCAGTTCTACACCTATCTGTTTCGGGGTACTCCACTCTATATTCAGCTGCTGATCTGTTACACCGGCATTTACAGCCTGGCCGCGGTGCGTGCTCAGCCCGTGCTGGATGCGTTCTTTCGCGATGCGATGAACTGCACCATCCTGGCCTTCGCCCTGAACACCTGCGCCTACACCACGGAGATTTTCGCCGGGGCAATCCGCAGCATGGCCCATGGTGAAGTCGAAGCGGCCAAGGCCTACGGGCTGACCGGCTGGAAGCTCTACGCCTACGTGATCATGCCGTCGGCCTTGCGTCGCTCGTTGCCGTACTACAGCAACGAAGTGATCCTGATGCTGCACTCGACCACCGTGGCCTTCACCGCGACCATCCCGGACATCCTGAAAGTCGCGCGGGACGCCAACTCGGCGACCTTCCTGACCTTCCAGTCGTTCGGCATCGCCGCGTTGATCTACCTGGCAGTCACTTTCTCTCTGGTCGGCCTGTTCCGCCTGGCTGAACGCCGCTGGTTGTCTTTCCTCGGCCCGGCTCACTAATTCAGGATGCTTGTTCATGTACAAACTGACCGTTGAAAACCTGCACAAAAGTTATGGCAACCATGAAGTCCTCAAGGGCGTTTCGCTAAACGCCAAGACCGGCGATGTGATCAGCCTGATTGGCGCCAGTGGTTCGGGCAAGAGCACCTTTCTGCGTTGCATCAACTTCCTGGAAACGCCCAATGACGGCGCCATGAGCCTGGATAACCAGCCGATTCAAATGGTCCATGACCGCCACGGCATGCGCGTGGCCGACGCCAATGAACTGCAGCGAATTCGCACCCGCCTGGCCATGGTGTTCCAGCACTTCAACCTGTGGAGCCACATGACCG
>NZ_JBGCUL010000787.1:0-2123 GCF_054177685.1 Pseudomonas sp. P5_A2_2 | reverse complement strand
GCCGTTGGTTCAGCTACGGCACATCGGGGCCGGAGCGAGACAAACTCATTAAAAAAGCGATGTCCTACACAACACTCAGAAATGTCCATGCGCTCAAGTATTGCTGCACTTTTGTCCCGAAGACTATAGTCCAAGCTACACCCGCATAGCATGCCGACCCGCTCGGTTTGCCCGGATTCCATTAATCAAATAAGCTGACCAGCATGCATACACATCCATCGGAGGCGCCCATGGCCACCACCAAAAAAACCGACAAGCCTCGCAGAAAGGTCATCCATAAAGAACTGACGTTTCTGGATGTGCGAGAGGCCGCGCGTGATGGGCAGAAGGTATTCGATGCGTTTGTGATTACTGGCAAGCTTCCTATTACAAAGTAGGCCTGGATGCCGGCAGTCAAAATCGCGGCAATTTTCCAAATAGTAAAACACTGGGAAACAATTGCCGCACAGTTCTACAACTACAAACTATTCGGCGATCTGCCTGACATTTTCGGTAGAGACGAAAGACTTGATCTGAGCGAAATGCATAATGTTCACCTCGCGAGCTCAGAAAAAACACAAACCCGCTGGGCAAAAATCAGTCGCCAGTATTATCGAACCTCACGTGCTGATGATCCAGACAATGACTTCTGGCTCATCTACGCCTACTACGACTTCAGAGATGAATATCTGCTGCTGACAGTTATCGGGCCGGATGCTCACAATCGAAAGGAATGGGGTTCGTTCTTACGCATGATGCGTGGGGAAATCGTAGAGCCCTGGATTGTAGGGCGAGTCACTTTCCCTGACCTGGATGATCTTTGATAAACAGAAGCTCAAACCCGGCCTGTGCGCCGTCAACCCCACGCACTACCTGCAATACGGCGAAAAAGCCTACCTGCTGCCCCGCGACGACATCACCTGGAAGCTGTACRTCGATCAATGGCTGCACCTGGCCAAGGCGACGGGYAATTAYCAGAAGATTYTGCGGCAGTGGCTGGCGGTRCCTCGCGCGAAGTAATGGACCGTATTTATCGCACAAAAAAGGGCGCTCCCGTRGGAGCGCCMTTTTWTCATTGCGGWCCGCRTATCAATCGTCGTGCARCAAYCCYGAACTGTATTCGCCGAAGCTATTGCCGAGCGCGCTGCCATGGAAATTCATCTTGGCGGCATTGCTGTTGGTCGGCCCCGGGCCAAARCCGGCCGGCTGCACCGAGTCGRTCGAATAATCGCTATGGGAGCTCRCACCGGAACAGGCACTCAGCAACAAAGCACCGGCAATYAGCGAAACTTTGACGAGGTTTGCGATCATTTTTTTATTCCTGTGGGTTGAGGCGCGAGGACGTGACCTCCAGCGGTCATSCTATGCCTCAYTTCAACGACACATCATGAAACTTTTCGGCAAGTCAGCGTTGGTTCAGGAACCGTGCGCACCTGGCGATACCTCACCCCCACTGCCTTGCGGATCGACATTGTCCAATGCTCGATTCACCAACAACTCCCCGACCACCGCCAGTTGCTGAATCGACAGCGCCAAACTGCGGGTTGAACCTTCGAGCTTGCAAGCCAGGTCAGTCGTCAAGACGTTCAACGATGCAAGGGTTTCGCAGGCATGACACAGGAGCGTTTCAGTATCGACATTGGGAAGAATGGTGAACACATGGCAGACGGGATCAGCGTGGTTCGGGTTTCGCAGGCGTTTGCTGACCACCCGCTGAGAGTCAGTGGATAGTTGAGGAAGATCGAGAGAATCGGAAGCCATTGCGGTTTCCGGAGGGTCAGGCGTGATCTTTTTCATCGTTTTCGTTCCTAGAATTAACCAAAGGAACTGCCAGCATCACTTCCACATGATGGGGTGGCAGCTGTGCACGGGTGTGGAAGACCGGGGATCTAGGAACCCGACGCACTCGAAAGTGCCCCGCGCACAGCCGCCATAATTTAACAGCAGACATGAAAAAAGCGCCTGCTTAAATTTAGGTGGCGCCCTGTGCGCCTAGATCTTGTGAAGGGCTTCCACACCCTTGTCGCTGAATTTGCAGCGACGGAGGGAGGTTAGCCGGGTGATCAGCGGGAGGGCAATATGGGCAATGGGGACGCGACTTGAGGGAAATCTCCTACTTTTTCGTGATGTTATCAACACAATAC
>NZ_JBGCUL010000786.1:0-2125 GCF_054177685.1 Pseudomonas sp. P5_A2_2 | reverse complement strand
GCATCGAAGCAATCCGCTTCACGATTGCCAATCCCAACCCGGTGCCCTTGCCACCGCGGGCACGATCACCGCGGGTGAACGGGTTGAAGATGGCCTCAAGTTCCGAAGGATCGATCCCGGCGCCACGATCCATGACGCTCAGCACCACGTATGGCGCGGCAGTGTCACCAGAGACATAGGCCGCCACCTCCACACCGCTGCCGGCATGATGCAGCGCATTGCCGATCAGGTTGTTCAGCAGCCGCTTCATCGACACACGACGCAACGGAAACGGCTGGATCGGCTCCAGGCGCAGCCGCACTTTCTCTTCATTCTGGTTGTAGGGCGCAGCGACCTCACGGACCAGATCACTCAGGTCAACCTCTTCCACCGACTCGTCTCGCCCGTCGCGAATGAACGCCAGGAACTGATCGAGAATCGCATCCATGTCTTCGATGTCACGCACCATGTCGTCGGTCAGGTCGGTGCGATCGCCCATCAATTCCAGGGACAGACGCAAGCGGGTCAACGGCGTGCGCAAATCATGGGAAACACCGGCCAGCATCAGTTCGCGCTCGCGACCAGCCTGCTCGACGTCTTCTGCCATCTGGTTGAAGGCTCGGTAAACCTCGGTCATCTCACTCGGCGTATCGCTGATCGGCAGGCGCACGCTGCGACCCTGGCCGAGTTGCCGTGCGGCATACACAAGACGCTTCAAAGGTTGATTGAGCTGGCTGACGAAGATCCACGCAGACGCCGTGGACAGCAGACCGATAGCAAGGAACCAGCCGAGCACATTCCAGATTTTCTGACCACGCAACGGGTGCGGATACAACGGCACTTTCAGCCAACCTTCACCCAGGCTCGGAGCACGAACCCACAATGCCGGGGGAGAATGCATGCGTAGTCGCACTTCGGTGTCCGGCCCCAACTCGGTCTGCATCTGTCGCTGGTAAATCTCACTGTATGGCCAATGTTGCTCGCCTTCCGGGACACCGGCACCCACTACCCGAATCAGGGGTGCACTATCGGCAATCTTTGCTCGGTTCTCTTCATCAGCCGCCCAGTAGGCACGCAGCACCAGGGCGACACCGTGGCTGTATTGGCGGTCCACCAGCACGTCTTCGTTCATCAGCAGATAAACCAGGGTCAGCGCCTTGGAGAAGAGAACGACGATGAGCACCAGCCAAAGGGTGCGAGAGAAGAAGCTCTGGGGAAACCAAACGGGGGTTTTCATGGATAGCCGTTAAACACTTGCAGGAGCGAGCAATGCTCGCATATTGCGGATCGCGAGTCTGCGGACAGGATCGATTGATCCGTTATCCGCATGACCCGCTCCTACAAATCGCCAATCACTTGGTGGCGGTACCATCCGGAACAAACACATAACCCACACCCCAGACGGTCTGGATGTAACGCGGTTTGGAGGGGTCGGGTTCGATCATCCGGCGCAGACGGGAAATCTGCACATCGATGGAACGCTCCAGGGCATCCCACTCGCGGCCACGGGCCAGGTTCATCAATTTGTCGCGGGTCAGCGGTTGACGTGCATTCATCACCAGGGCCTTGAGCACAGCGAATTCACCGGTGGTGAGCATGTGCACTTCTTCGCCGCGCTTGAGCTCGCGGGTGGCCAGGGACAACTCGTAGTCACCGAAGGTCACGCTTTCGTCTTCGCTGCCCGGAGCGCCAGGCACCRGAGCCGACTGGCGACGCAATACCGCCTTGACGCGAGCCATCAGCTCATCGGGGTTGAACGGCTTGGCCAGGTAATCGTCGGCGCCCAGTTCCAGGCCCTTGATGCGGCTCAGCTCGTCGCCCTTGGCGGTGAGCATGATGATCGGAATCTGGTTGTTCGCGTTGCGCAGACGGCGGCAGGCGGTCAAGCCGTCTTCGCCGGGCAACATCAGGTCGAGGACGACCAGGTTGAATACTTCGCGCGCCAGCAGGCGATCCATCTGCTCAGTGTTCGGTACGGCGCGGGCGCGGTAGCCCTTGCTGACGAAAAAACGCTCCAGCAGGCTGCTCAGCCCCGGATCGTCGTCAACGATAAGAATTTTTTCGCCTTCAGCAGTTTGTGCAGTGCTGCTCATTGGATGCTCCCTTTGATCTCGGCGCGCATTATGGCGTAGCTGCCGTTATACGC
>NZ_JBGCUL010000785.1:0-2125 GCF_054177685.1 Pseudomonas sp. P5_A2_2 | reverse complement strand
AAAAACCTGTGGGAGCGAGCTTGCTCGCGATGAGGTCGTAACATCCAACATATTCGTTGGCTGCTAGACCGATATCGCGAGCAGGCTCGCTCCTACAGTGTATTGCGTGCCGCTTAGTAGCCGAACCTGTCCCGCAATCCGTAATACCAGGCGCCCAATGCCGCGAACGGCGTACGCAGCATTTGTCCGCCGGGGAACGGGTAGTGGGGCAAGTCGGCAAAGGCGTCGAAACGCTCGGCCTGGCCGCGCAGCGCTTCGGCCAGTACCTTGCCCGCCAGGTGCGTGTAGGTCACGCCATGGCCGCTGCAGCCCTGGGAGTAGTAGATGTTGCCGCCCAAGCGTCCGACCTGGGGCAGGCGCGACAAGGTCAGCAAGAAGTTGCCCGTCCACGCGTAATCGATTTTCACGTCCTTGAGTTGCGGGAATGCCTTGAGCATCTTCGGTCGAATGATCGCTTCGATGTTCGCCGGATCCCGCGCGCCGTACACCACGCCGCCACCGAAAATCAGGCGTTTGTCGCCGCTGAGGCGGTAGTAGTCGAGCAAGTAGTTGCAGTCTTCGACGCAGTAATCCTGAGGTAGCAGGGTCTTCGCCAGTTCTTCGCCCAGTGGCTCGGTGGTAATCACTTGAGTGCCGCAAGGCATCGACTTGGCGGCCAGCTCCGGCACCAGATTGCCCAGATAAGCGTTACCGGCGACGATGATGAATTTGGCCCGGACCTTGCCCTGCGGCGTGTGCACAACAGGGTTGGCGCCGCGCACAATGCGCACCGCCGGCGACTGCTCATAAATCGTCCCGCCCAGGGACTCGACCGCCGTCGCTTCACCCAGCGCCAGGTTGAGCGGATGGATGTGGCCGCCACTCATGTCGAGCATCCCGCCGACATACTGATCGCAGGCAACCACCTCGCGAATGCGACGTTGATCCATCAGCTCGAGCTGGGTATGGCCGAATCGCTCCCACAGGCGCTTCTGGGACTCGAGATGCCCCATCTGCCTGGCGGTCATTGCGGCGAACACACCGCCGTCCTTCAAGTCGCACTGGATGTTGTACCTGGCGACCCGCTCACGAATGATTCGCCCACCCTCGAACGCCATCTGCCCCAGCAACTGGGCCTGCTTGGGACCGACCGTGCGCTCGATGACATCGATATCGCGGCTATAGCTGTTAACGATCTGCCCACCATTACGCCCGGACGCCCCGAACCCCACCCTGGCGGCTTCGAGCACCGTGACCTTGAAGCCGCTCTCCAGCAGAAACAGGGCAGAGGACAGCCCCGTATAACCGGCGCCAATCACACAGACATCGGTCTCGACGTCATCCTGCAACGCCGGGCGCGGCGGAGCCGCATTGGCCGATGCTGCGTAATAGGACTCGGGGTAGGGAGTGTTAGCCATCCGGCAGCCTCTGTTTAATATATTTTACGAATGCATTGATCCTACCCGAGTTGAAAATCGCCCGCCAGCCACCCGGAAAATCTTCTTCGTACCGACAAAATTAAATATTTTGCATATTCATAGGGTTAGCGCGAAAAAAGGTGTTGACACCCCTCCGGAATTCCGTAGAATGCCGCCTCACAGCAGGCACGTAGCTCAGTTGGTTAGAGCACCACCTTGACATGGTGGGGGTCGTTGGTTCGAGTCCAATCGCGCCTACCAAACAAAATCCGCTCTGCTGGGCGGTCTGGAAGGGCTCACCGAAAGGTGGGCCCTTTTTTGTGCTTCTGGATTTCTTCAGAACGTTCACAAAATATAGGCTTCGTTCACACTGGGCAATGTGAACGCTAATTTCCGTGAGATTAGAGGTGCCACAGGCAAGGTGTTGGTGCCTGCGGCGACTGCTGAGAAGGGTTGTGTCTGATGCGTGCAGCTTATTTGACCTGTGCGGGATCACTCGATTGCAGGTGGCTTTGGGTCATTGCCAAGCATTGGATGATCGCTGCCGCTTGGTAGCTCTTCTGCCCGAGCTTGAGCATTCCATGCAATTCCAGCCAGCTCTCTCATTCGGTCAACAAACGGTTTCGCATCCTTTCCAAGCTTTCCGAGCATCACGCCAGCTTCCCCTACGAACGCATAAAATCTGCCGAGGTCGGAAAGCTTTTTGTGCATTTCTTTCTGCATTTCTT
>NZ_JBGCUL010000784.1:0-2127 GCF_054177685.1 Pseudomonas sp. P5_A2_2 | reverse complement strand
GCGGTCATGTCGACGATCAGGTTGCTGATGGTGCGCGGCTGCGAGTCGAAGACGGCACCGCTGGTCTGCAGGTAAGAGGTCGGCGTGGTTCCGCCAGGATCGGCGGGGCCGAAGAAGCCGACCGGTTGGACCTGCGCGGTATTGAACACCGGTGTCGTCATGCGCGGGAAGATGGTGTCGGCGGCGCCGAACAGGGGATCGGCCAGGTTGTTGCCGAAGCCGGAGACAGTGCGCAGGCCGAAGGGGACTTCTACGTTCGGCAGCATGTCAACCAGACTCGCGCCTGCCGCATGCCGTTCGGCGATGAAAATTTGTTCGAGAATGAATTCGAGATCGGACTTGTTGAAGCTGGCCATGGCTGTTTCCTCGATGCTTGACTAATCAGGAAACCACACGCTTAAAACACGGCTGCAAACGCGTGGCTTAGTGTTGAACCCCATAAACAAAAAACAGAAATTGAACGACGGGACCTGATTTCACGGCCATACGAAGCCCTTACTGAATCGCGTGCGATCAGCAGTGCTCAACTGAGGATCAATTCCCCATGACAACCGTAACTACAGGCTGGTATTGCGCCTCAAGGAGGCGCCGGCCCATGAACACGGGTTGGATAGATGGCGTAACTTACTAATGGCCCCGTCACGTATCGGGGCTCTATGCATCTGTCCATATGGCTCTCTCAGGCATAGGGGGCTTGTCACAGATGCCACACATCCAGCGATCAGAGTCATTGGCCGGAATACGCTGGCGAAGATCGCCATAGTCCGGGAGTTCCTGAGGGGTGATGGCACGGTTCTGCGTCCATGCGGCTTCGTCAACAAGCCTTTTATCCATGAGCAAACTGGCATCGACTACGAATTGACTAGTCTGTATTGGAGACGGGTTCAACACGCCTGATGGCGGAGTCAGGAAATCAATACTATTGGTAATAACCCCCGGCTGCTTTTGCCGGAAATAGCGATTACCCGGATTGATCGAGAATCTTTTTAATCTATTCATCGCCCCTCCCGCCCTCAACCTCGAATGCTAGCTTTACACTCCATTGAAAATGAGTATTGAGGTGCTACCCGGATGTGTACAGAGACGAAAGCCCAGTCAAATTCTGAGACCTTGGTCAAAGAATCGGATCAGACCTTGGTCGAATCAGACGCTGGCCAAACGTCCAGTGACGCAGTGCCCGGGAGACAGATCCCCCTTGCGAAACTGCGCCATTTAAGCCGCTCAACCCAGTTCGTAATCTGCGCCACAGTAATTCTGGGTTTGACCATGACACTCGTTGGAAACCTCGTAAGCCAGAGTATCGAAGATGCAACGGTTCAAACGGCGGCAGAGACGGGGGCGCGTTATATGCAGAACTTTCTCGAACCTTCTGTCCAGGGATTGACCACTGCCAAAGAACTCCCCGATGAAACGATTCGGACCATCGATCAGCTGCTGTCCAGCACCTCGCTCAGTACACATGTTGTCTCGGTGAAGATCTGGCTTCCAGACGGCACGATTGTCTACAGCACCGACAAATCCACGGTCCAGAAAAAATTTCCGACAGAGGAGATCTCACAGGCGCTGACAGGCAAGATCTATACAGAACTGGACAATGATCTTGAGGATGATACTGACGATGCGTTTGAGCGAAGCCTGAATATTCCGTTCTATGAAATTTTTGCTCCACTGCGCGAAACGGGTACTGGAAAGATTGTTGCGGTGGGTGAGTTCTACGAAACCGCGCAAGCGCTACAGCGCGAAATCAATAACGTTCGCCAGAAAGTATGGGCGATTGTTGGTACGGCAACGATGGCCATGCTTTTGCTTTTATTTTTTATCGTTCGGCGTGACGACAAGATCATAAAGCAGCATGAAACAGCACTTGAATTGCGAATGCATGAGCAAGCCAGGTTGCACTCAAATAATGCCGCCCTTCAGCACAAAGTCACTACAGCCAATCGCGAGTTCTCAAAAATCAATGAACTCACTCTTCGTCGGATCGGGGCAGATCTTCATGATGGTCCTGCTCAGCTGTTGTCACTTATTCTCCTTCGCCTTGAAGAGCTCGAAGATTCACAAGGCGCCTCGGATGGAGAAGTCCTCGAAATGATCAGACGTGCCGGCGAGGATGCTTTAAACGAAGTG
>NZ_JBGCUL010000783.1:0-2147 GCF_054177685.1 Pseudomonas sp. P5_A2_2 | reverse complement strand
GCAATGGGTAAAGGTGTCGGCGACGCTATCGAAAGAAAAGAAACCATCGATTCCGGCCTGACGGATTTCCTTGAGAAACTGTTCCAGCGGCAAGCGTTCGCCGTCAGGCAGGATGAAGTCGTCGTGGTCGATCAGGTCGACGATTTCCTGGTCGCTCAGGTGCGCCAGCAACAGCCGCCCGGAGGCGGTCCAGGGGATGGGTGCGTTTTCGCCAATGTCCGAGGAAATGCGGAAATGCCGTTCCCCCTCCTTCATCAGCGCAACGGTGTATTTGCGCCCGTTGAGCAGGCACATCTGCGCCGTTTCACGGGTCTGGCTGACGATTTCCTGCAAAGCGTGATCGGCTTCACGGGTCAGGTCGAAATGGCGCAAGTGGGCCTGGCCGAGAAAGTACAACTGGCGACCGAGGTAGACATGACCGTCCTTGCCCACCGGCTCCAGGATCCGCCGTTCCAGCAGCGAGGCCACCAGTTCGTAGACTGTGGATTTGGGGCTGCCGATGCCGTTGGCAATGTCGTTCGGGCGCAGGGGCTGGCCGATCTCCTTGAGGAAATCGAGGATATCGAACGCCCGGTCCAGACCGCGTGCCCGGCGCTTGATGGTGTCTTCGGTCATTTCAGTGGTTCCCATTCATAATGCCGGGAGTCTAACCAAAGTGCGTTGTTGGCGGTTAGATCGCCATCGCGAGCAAGCTCGCTCCCACAGAGGTTGAAGTTGTGACTGCAATCTGTGGCAGCACACAAAACCTGTGGGAGCGTGGCTTGCCCGCGATGGGTGCGACTCGGTTCAAGCCTTTTTCTTGTAGGCAATGCAGTCGATCTCGACCTTGCAGTCGACCATCATGTTCGCCTGCACGCAGGCCCGCGCCGGGGCGTGTTCCGGTTTGAAGTATTCGGAGAACACCTTGTTGAAGCTCCAGAAATCCCGCGGGTCTTCCAGCCACACGCCGGTGCGTACCACGTCTTCAAGGCCATAACCGGCCTCTTCAAGGATGGCGATCAGGTTCTTCATGGTCTGATGAGTCTGCTCGACGATGCCTCCGACAATGATCTCGCCATCCAGCGCCGGCACCTGGCCAGACACGTGCAGCCAGCCATCGGCTTCGACAGCACGGGCAAAAGGACGGGGCTGACCGCCGCCGGCGGTGCTGCCGGTGCCGTAACGAGTAATGCTCATGGGTGTTTCTCCTGCTTTGAAAATGACGTTAAAAGCGAGTGCTTTTGAGAAATTCCGCCAGCCGTGGCGATTGCGGGCGCTCGAACAGGTCCTTGGGCGGCCCCTGCTCTTCGATACGCCCCTGATTCATGAATACGATCTTGTCCGAAACCTCGAAGGCGAAGCGCATTTCGTGGGTCACCAGCAGCATGGTCATGCCGTCCTCGGCCAGGCCCTTGATCACACTCAACACTTCGCCGACCAGCTCCGGGTCGAGGGCCGAGGTCACTTCGTCGAACAACATCAGGCTCGGGTTCATGGCGATGGCGCGGGCGATCGCCACGCGCTGTTGCTGCCCGCCAGACAACTGACCGGGAAAGTGATCGCGACGCTCCAGCAGGCCGACGCGCTCGAGCCATTTCTCGGCCAGGGCCACCGCCTCGTCTTTGCGCAGTTTCTTGACCTTGAGCAGGCCCAACGTGACGTTCTGCAACGCGGTGAGGTGCGGAAACAGGTTGAACTGCTGGAACGCCATGCCGGTCATGGCACGATGACGGGCAATGACTTTTTCCGGGTGGCGAATGCGTTTGCCGTTGACCTCGTCATAACCGATGGATTCGCCGTCGAGCAGGATCTGCCCGCCCTGGAACTCTTCGAGCATGTTCACGCAACGCAGCAGCGTGGTCTTGCCCGAGCCGCTGGAACCGATCAACGTCACCACATTGCCGCGCTGCATGCTCAGGTCGACGCCCTTGAGCACTTCGAGCTGGTCGTAACGCTTGTGCAGGCCGCGAATATCCAGCAGCGGCTGGCCGTTTTGTGCATGGGTTTGAGTCTGAGTCATGGCAAAGCCACCCGCTTTTCAATGTGCCGGCCGAGTAACTCGATGCCGTAGTTGATGACGAAGAACAGGAAACCGGCGAACAGGTAAAACTCCAGAGTCATGAAGGTCCGGGCGATGATCTGCTGGGTGCTGAGCAGCAACTCGGCGA
>NZ_JBGCUL010000782.1:0-2153 GCF_054177685.1 Pseudomonas sp. P5_A2_2 | reverse complement strand
ACTTTTTCAGGTAGGCCATCGGCGACATGGCGAAGTGCTTCTTGAACGCATCGAACAACTTGAAGCGCGAAACGCCGGCAGCGGCCTCTATGTCCTCCAGGTGCAACGCTTCGCGGGCATTGTCGTGGATGTGCTGTCGAGCCCTGATCAGGTAGTGCGGCAACTTCACGCCCAGCACGTCCCGCAGCGCCTGCGAATAGTTGTTGGGCTGGGCCAGGATCAAGCCTTTGATCAGCGAGCTTTCAATGTCCCGGGTGAAGGCCACCTGTTCGAAGAGTTCGCTGCTGCGCGCAAGCTCATCGATGAAGTAACGCGCCATGCGCCACCACGACGCCGATGCGCCATCGATCGCATCCATCACCGGCTCGAAGCGCAGCGGCGCGTCCAGAGGCCGTTGCAACATCCCCTCCAGCGCTTCGCTCATCGCGATACGCGTAATCACCACCTGAACCTTGCGACAGTCACCGGAGATCGCCAGCAGCTGGTTTTCATTGGGCGAAACGATGACCCCTTGATCGCGGTCGGACCTGAGCACGCTGCCGTCCTTGCTCAGCTCCTGTTGGCCCACCAGCGGCAAGCTCAGGCTGTAGCTGCTGAAGTGCTCGGCGTCTTCGATATCGATGGTGACATCGGTGCCGTATTCGATAGTACCCAGGGTGGTGGCCATCGACTTGAACATGTTGGCGTTGTGATGAAAGCGGATCCGCTCGGGGTTCGCGCTCACCAGCCGATGGGGGCCGCAGATACCGGACATCCAGCTTCTGGCGGCCTCGAGGTCATCGCTGTCGACACGAATGTCGCGAAACTGCGGATCCACTTTGCTGCTCATCACGGTGCACTCACAGGCAATATTTTCGGCGCGCTCTGACGGCGCGTACCAGGCTGGAAAGGAGCAACTTCCACGCCACAAATCGTCGGCGCCCACTTAACGGACAGTGATCGGCAACCAAGCGGATAAGGCATGGCTGACAAAGCCGCAAAAGCACTCGACCAGCACTTGATGTAGCGCAAAACATTATCTGATTGGCGCAAACAGGTGCAGCCGTTTATCACCTGGTGCGGGATTTGTGTCATCGCTGCCCAACCAACTGTTACCTGCCGCCAATTTACGGACTGCCTTCGCCAACTGATCGGAAAGACCGCCACCCGCCCCGCTCCTCTAACGAGCGCACCGATTAGCCCAATAAAAAAGATTCTTCACGCAATCCCGGGGAACTCCAGGAGCCGGCTTGCCGGCGATGGAACTGATCTTCGAAAAGAACTGGATCTACACCTGCCAAGAAAGCTGGCTGGCCAACAACCACGACTTCGTGACCCTGCGCGCCGGCCGATGATCATCACCCGCGTTGCGACGTACTCAGCGGCCGCAGAATCGCCCTGACCGGACTGGCGTCCAGATGAGCAAAGCGCAGCGGCAAGGCGATCAGTTCATAATCGCCTTCCGGGACAGCGTCCAGCACGATGCCTTCAAGAATCGCCATGTGATGGCGGGCCACGGCACCGTGTGAATCCATGGTCCTGGATTGCTGGGGGTCCAGTGACGGCGTATCGATGCCAATCAAACGCACACCCAGGCTTGCCAGCAAGTCGATGGTCTCCCTGGCAACGGCCGTGAACCCTGAATCCCAGGCTGTCAGCGGCGCTTGTCGCCAGGTGCGCAGCAGCACGCGCTCGGGCACGTAGTGCAAACGTCCTTGCAGTTGCCCGGGCCGCACCAGTTCGCCGCTGTCCAGACAATGCAACACGCGGCAAGGCCCGATATAGACGTCCAACGCCACCTCGCCAATCGGCGCACCGTCAGCGCTGTAATGCAGCGGCGCATCGACGTGGGCGCCGGTATGCGGCGACAGGGTGATGCGTCCGACATTCACCGGACACTCGGGACCGTAGGTCCAGACGCGCTCCTCCTGGAACGGCGTGTCACCCGGCCAGGTCGGCGTTTCGGTACTCAAGGGTGGACTGATGTCCCACAACGTGATGTTTTTTGTCATCGCAATGCTCACCGGATTTTCCGAGTGAAATGATACGAGCGACAGCGGTGAAGATTCGTGCAAAAACCTTGGGTAACCGTGCGGGTTTTCGCACAATCCGCCGTGGATGAGCGCGATTTCGGCAGGAAATTTCAAAGCGTGTCGCTTCACAAAGTCCGGTAC
>NZ_JBGCUL010000781.1:0-4144 GCF_054177685.1 Pseudomonas sp. P5_A2_2 | reverse complement strand
TGATGCCCTTGGCCTGGAAACCGGACCCGGTGAGGGACAAGCCGCCCATCTTCGCCTGCACCCCATAACCGACTCCCTTCGAGGTGACGGTCTCGACCGTGGAATCGGTGTTGTCCGAGGTCTGGTAGCTGCCGTTGACCCAGCTGTAGATCTTTGCCCCGGCCAGGTCGAACTGGTAGGTGACCTCGCTCTCGGTACGCGGGTTTTCCTGATAGGCCTTGCCCGTCGGGCTGCTGTCGTTGGTGTCCACCGGGTCCATGATGCCGACCGCCACACGCAGACCGTCCATCACCGGGGTGCGATAGGTGATCTGCGAGGTCGGGAACGGATACGGGTAACCGGTGCCGATGTTGCCGAACGACACCCCGCCGCCATCCACCAGCCCCAACGTATCGCTGACCTGACCGTAACCGGCGAGCATTTCGTCGAGCAGGATGTTGGAACGGGCGAACAGCCCGAAGTCTTTGCCAATCAGCACTTCGCCCCACTCCGGGTTGGCCACGGTGCCGAAGAACTGCCGCACATCGATGGCGGTGTCGGTGCCGTTGGTCTGGCTGTCGTTGATGGTGACCCAGAACGAGGCACGGGCGCCGAGTTTGAGATCGTCTACCTGCTTGCCCATGTTRAACCCCAGATAGTTGGGCAAAAAGCCCATCTTCACCCGTGACTGTCGACGGTCGAACTGCTCGCCGGCGCGGTCGACATCGCTGTTCACGTAGAAGGCGTTGATGTAGCCGTYGGTGGAGAACGTGGTCTGGTCCTTGTCGTACAGCATGATATCCGCCTCCGCCACCTGGCTCAGGCCAAGGGCAGACAGGCTGGCGATGAAGGCAGGCAGAAAACGATGCGTGACGTTCTTATTGTTGTGCATGGCGCGCTCCGAAACGGGGACTGAGTGTCGGAGGCGATTATCGAAACCTGACCGGCGGCGCCATACGCTGCCTTGGGGCTGGTTTTCAGGTGCTTTGGATGAGCCGGCGGTGCGTGACCACTATGGCGTAAGACCGCTGGTCGGCGAGGCTCGCCACTTAGGGTGTAGGCCTGTGGACCCGAGTGGCGTCCACAGGCACCGGTACCGGTCAGGCGTTGGCCCTGAACAGCATGTAGGCGGCGACCACGACGCAGCTGCTGGCAAACCCGACCTGCAACGCCCGCGCCGGCACCCGGGCGCAGAGCTTGCGGCCGATGATCATGCCGACGATGCTTGAGACGATGAAGGCAATGCCCGAACCGTCGATGCGCACCCCGGCCTGGAAGGCGCCGATCACGCCGATGGCGGAAATCAGGCTGATCACCATCAGCGAGGTGGCGATGATCCCGCGCATCTGCACATCGGTCAGTTGCTTGAACGCCGGGACGATCAGAAAACCGCCGCCCACCCCCAGCAATCCCGAGACCACGCCGGTTACTGCCCCGAGCGCGGCGAGGGTCGCAGTGCATTTGGCGGTCCAGGAAAAGCGTCCGGTCTGTTGATCGAGCATGCAGTTCTTCTGGCCCCAGTTGGCGTGACCGTGATCGCTGGGGCCCTCGTCCTTGCGCTCACGACGCAACATCCGCCCGGCCACCACGACCATCAGCAGGCTGAACAGGATCATCAGGATTTTTTCCGGCAACCGGTGGGCGAAGTAGATGCCCAGGGGCGAAAACACCGCGCCCAGCGCCGCGATCAGCAGCGCTGCGCGATACCGCACCAGGCCATGGCGCAAGCCGTCGATGGCGCCGACCGCTGCCGCACTGCCCACCGCGAACAACGCCACCGGAGCGGCCTGGGTCATGCTCCAGCCCAACCCCAACACCAGGGCCGGGACCGCAAGGATACCGCCACCAGCGCCGGTCAAGCCGAGCACCAACCCCATCACTACGCCAAACAGACTTGCCAGCAACATAGGGAGTTCTCAGTAGTGCCGGGAGTCGGGTTCGATCACGGTGATGTTCAGATGCGGGCTACGCTTGAGCAGGCTGGCGACAAGGCCCATATCCGCCGTGCCACCGCTCCTACAGGTTCTGTGTGTTTGCTGGCATTTAAGGTTGTACCCAGCTTTTAAGCACTGCCCCGCAATACAGCCCGGAGAGGGTTTTCATCACCTGGATCACTTCGTGACTGGCGAGACCGTAAAAAATGTACTTGCCTTCACGACGGGTCGCGACCAGTCCTTCATCGCGCAGGATGCCCAATTGCTGGGACAGGGTCGGTTGACGCACGCCGGTCATTTTTTCCAGATCGCCTACGTTGCGCTCACCCTGGGTCAACTGGCACAGGATCAACAGGCGATCTTCATTGGCCAGGGCCTTGAGCAGCGCACACGCCTTGGAGGCCGAGGCGCGCAGTTGAGCGACTTCGCATTCGGTCAGACTGGATTGCATTTGCAGGATGCCTTCAACGTCACTTAAGCTGTGAACATTATGTTTTTACATAAAGTGTTGCAACCCATGACTGACTTTTCTACCCCCGTACAGGTCCGTGTCCATGCCCGCGCTGATTGAAGCTTTCCTCGACCCCGCCTCCTCGACCTACAGCTACGTGGTCTACGAGGCGGATGGCGGGCAGTGTGCGATTGTCGACCCCGTGCTCGACTACGACGGTGCCTCCGGGCGTACGGCGACCACCCAGGCCGACAAAATCATCGCCTTCGTTCGCGCCCGTCACTTGCAAGTGCAATGGCTGCTGGAAACCCACGCCCATGCCGATCACCTGTCTGCGGCGCCGTATCTGCGCGGGGTGCTTGGCGGCAAAATCGCCATTGGCGAGTCGATCAGCAAGGTTCAGAACGTGTTCAAGGCGCTGTTCAATCTGGAGCCGGCCTTTTGCGTCGACGGCTCCCAGTTCGACCACCTGTTCGCCCCCGACGAATCGTTCATGATCGGCAACCTCAGGGCGACCGCCCTCCACGTGCCAGGCCATACCCCGGCGGACATGGCCTACCTGATCGGCAACGATGTGATCCTGGTCGGCGACACGCTGTTCATGCCGGACGTGGGCACCGCGCGCTGTGACTTTCCCGGCGGCAATGCCAACCAGATGTACGCCTCGATCCAGAAACTGCTGGCCTTCCCCGCCAGCGTGCGCCTGTACGTCTGCCACGACTACCCGCCCGAGGGCCGTTCCTCCGAATACATGACGACTGTGGGTGAACAGCGCAAAAGCAACATCCACGTGCGCGACGGCATCGACGAAGCCGCCTTCGTCGACATGCGCACCCGGCGTGATGCCGGGTTGGGCATGCCGACGCTGTTGCTGCCAGCGATCCAGGTCAATGTGCGGGCGGGGAATTTGCCGCCGGCCGAAGACAATGGCGTCAGGTATCTGRAAGTCCCCCTGAATCAACTCTGACCTGTAGGAGCGAGCTTGCTCCGGGCGGCGATCCGACGAAAAACGCCAACGATAACGCGCAAAACCTGACGCCCCGGCGCCCTCAGGTTTTTCGCGAGCAAGCTCGCTCCTACGGCAACGTCAGCCCATTCGCCGGCAACGGCAGCGCGGTCTTGTACCGCACCTGCTTGAGCGCAAAGCTCGAACGGATATTCGCCACCCCCGGCACCTTGGTCAGAAAGTCCATCATGAAGCGCTCCAGCGACTGGATGGTCGGCACCAGCACCCGGATCAGATAGTCCGGGTCGCCGGCCATCAGGTAGCACTCCATCACTTCGGGGCGATCGGAAATCGCCTCCTCGAAATGCTGCAACGCCTCCTCCACCTGCTTCTCCAGGCTGACGTGAATGAACACGTTCACATGCAGCCCCAGCAAGTCGGCATCGAGCAGCGTCACTTGCTCGCGAATCACCCCCAGTTCTTCCATGGCCTTGACCCGGTTGAAACACGGCGTCGGCGACAGGTTCACCGAACGCGCCAGGTCGGCGTTGGTGATGCGCGCGTTCTCCTGAAGGCTGTTGAGAATGCCGATATCGGTACGGTCCAGTTTGCGCATGAGACAAAACCACCTGTTTTTTATGTTTATGCAGGTTTTTTATCTGCAAATGATCTTCAGCGCAACGAAACAGAGAGAAATATTCTTCTTGGGCGGGCCTATGATTGTTGTAGGACAAGATTTCTTCTACCGAATGAAATCTGTCAGCTCACTACAAGAAATTCACAAGATCGAGCGTAGAAGCCATGACCCAAGCGTACGAACCGCTGCACCTGCAC
>NZ_JBGCUL010000780.1:0-2155 GCF_054177685.1 Pseudomonas sp. P5_A2_2 | reverse complement strand
AGCCTGGCTTGTCGTCTTTCTTCTCGGCTTTTTCGGCCAGGTTGATGTAGTACAGGCCCAGGCTGCGGTTGATGTCTTCAACACGCCATTCGCCTTGTTCCAGCGCACGACCGACGCTCGACCAGGCACGATCCAGGTCGGTACCGACGTTCAGCACAGGGTTGCCGCTGCCGTCTTCGCTTAGGCTGACACGGCTTGGCGCGTCGAAATCACGTGAAGCCAGCATGGAAACCGAACCGCCCTTCTCCGAGATACGGCTCATGCTCGCGAGCATGTCGTCGACCAGTGCCGCGTCCAGGCCAGTGTTGACCGAACGGTTGGTGAAAGCCACGTCAGCGGTACTGCCGGCAGGACGCTCGGCGCTGACCACATAGACTTCACTGGTGTTGCGCTGCACGCCCGGCTCGATGCGCACCCGCACGCGGGTTTCGCTGTCCGTGCTGACGCCGGCCGCGCTCAGGCGTTTGCCCATGGCGGCGGACAGTTCGTCGGAATGCTGCCAGGTGGTGGTGAATTCGCCGGTTTGCGGACGTTGTTCATCCAGACGAAAGCCGTTGTCCTGAAAGAACTGAACGGCCACAGGCCAGACTTCGGCCGGCGGGTTCTGCGCCAGGATGGAGCTGGAGCCGCCGCTCTTCTGCAGGGTGTAGGGGCTGGCGTCCGCAGCCGCCGTCAGTGGCTGCGGACGAGGCACGGTGTACTCGCCCTTCTCAGTGTCATCAGCCACGTTGCGCGGGATCGGCAACAGCGGATCCAGACGCTTGGCGGTACGGACATCCTGCGGTATTTGCATCGGTGCAGTCTGTTGCGCTTGCAGGTAATCGCTACCACGGTCACGGAAATAACCTTCCGGGCCCCAGACCCATCCACAGCCACTGGTGCTGGAGATAATCAAGGCAAGTGCGGAAAGTCCGGCCATTCGCTTCATGCGTTGTACTTCCTCAATTAAACCAGGACGCTGCACTGGCGCAGGGCCGTGCGCAGCGTTTCGTGACAAGGTGCGCTCAGCCAGGTCAACGGCAGGCGAATGCCTTCGTGCATCAGGCCCATTTCAACCAAAGCCCACTTCACCGGAATCGGGTTGGCTTCGATGAACAGGTCCTTGTGCAACGGCATCAGTTTTTCGTTGATTGCCCGTGCAGTCACGGCATCACCCTTGAGGGCGGCCTCGCACAGATCGGCCATTTCCCGCGGAGCGACGTTGGCGGTGACGGAGATGTTGCCCTTGCCGCCCATCAGGATCAGCTCGACCGCGGTCGGATCATCGCCGGACAGGACGATGAAGTCCTTGCTTACGCCATCGAGGATGGCTTTGGCGCGCTTGAGGTCGCCAGTCGCTTCCTTGATACCGATGATGTTCGGCACGGTGGACAGGCGGATCACGGTCTCGGCCTGCATGTCGCAGGAGGTGCGGCCGGGAACGTTATAGAGAATCTGCGGAATGTCGACCGCTTCGGCGATGTGCTTGAAGTGCAGGTACAGGCCTTCCTGGGTCGGCTTGTTGTAGTACGGCACGACCAGCAGGCAGGCGTCGGCGCCGGCTTCCTTGGCATTGCGGGTCAACTCGACGGCTTCGCGGGTCGAATTGGCGCCGGTACCGGCGATCACCGGAATGCGGCCATTGACCTGCTTGACCACGGCGCGGATGACTGCGATGTGCTCGTTGACGTCGAGGGTTGCCGATTCGCCGGTGGTACCGACGGCGACAATGGCATGGGTGCCGTTTTCAAGGTGGAAGTCCACGAGTTTGCTGAGGCTGTCCCAGTCAAGACGCCCCTGTGCATCCATGGGTGTGACCAGTGCCACCATACTGCCCGCAATCATGAAACCGCTCCTGCCGGAAAAAGAGAGCCGTAATGGTACTGGCGCCAAGATGCTTGCACAAGCGAAGTACTGTGCTGCCGCCATTCCCCTTGGCGCCGGTTTTCGCTACCCTTCAGACTTTGATCGATACAGACAAGCTCGTCCGTCGGGTTTCAGCCTCCATTTTCGGCATCACAAGCCCTGGTCCAGCGTTGCCACGCCTCGCTCCCGCCCTGCCGGAGCACGTCGCAACCTGTCACTTGGGGCTTTCTGAGTTCGCATCCGCAGGCTCGCTCCCGATAATTCAGCCCTTTGACGTATCGACCGCTCATCGCTTTAGGAATGCTGCATG
>NZ_JBGCUL010000779.1:0-2158 GCF_054177685.1 Pseudomonas sp. P5_A2_2 | reverse complement strand
GGCTGTACCGTAGATTTTTGCTGGCCGGGCTGGCCCCATCGCGAGCAAGCTCGCTCCCACAGGTTTTTCTGTTGTTCACAAAATTTGTGTTCAACAAAGATCCCTGTGGGAGCGAGCTTGCTCGCGATGGGGCCCTGGAAGGCACCCACAAATTCAGTTCAAACCATCGCCGCAAAATTCAGCCTGAACTGCTGCGGCGTCACCCCCAATCTGCGATTAAACACACTGCGCATGTGCTGGGCATTGCGAAAGCCGCATTGATAGGCCACAGTCTTGAGCGGCGCGCGGGTGCTTTCGAGCATCACCCGCGCCGCATCGACCCGTGCACGCTCGACAAACTCGGCCGGGGTGATTTTCGCTTCCCTGGCGAACACCCGGGAGAAGTTGCGTGCGCTCATATTGGCGGCATTGGCCAGGTCGGCGATGGTCAGGTCGCCCGTCAGGTTGGCCAGCACGTAATGCTGGACCATTGCCACCGCCGAATCCGGTTCGGCGTGGGGTGTAAGAAACGGGCTGAACTGCGATTGCCCGCCCGAACGCTGGGTGAACACCACCAGCCGCTTGGCGACATTCAGCGCCACTTCCGGCCCGTGATCCCGGCCCAGCAGGTACAGGGACAGATCGATGCCCGCAGTGACCCCCGCCGAGGTGAACAGCTCCCCGTCCTCTACGTAAAGGCGATCCGCTTCAACCCGGGTCGACGGGCACAAAATTGCCAGCGACGACGCATCATTCCAGTGGGTAGTGACCGTGCGATCTTCCAGCAACCCCGCCCGGGCGAGCATGAACGCGCCGTTGCAGATCGAGCCAAACCGTTGCGCCCGCCCGCATGCACTGCGTAGCCAGGTGTCGAATGCCGCGCCGAAACTCATGAACGGCAACTGCGGCCCGCCAGCCACCAGCAACAGGTCATAAGCCTCCAGCGCTTCGCTGAAATGCCGATGGGCATTGAGCGCCAGACCGTTGGAGCACGCCATCATTCCGTGCTCGACGCCGATCACTTCCAGCCGGTAGTGATCCTGCGGGGCGAGGAAACGATTGGCCTCGGAAAACACATCCATGGGGCCGGTGACATCCAGAGACTGAACGCCGGCGAACACCACAATGGCTACGGTTTTACTCATGGTTCAAAACGCCTCTGATGGCATTGAATGGCAACGCACACCTGTRGGAGCGAGCMTGCTCGCGATGGACGTCAACGATGACGGGGGCTGCCTGGATTTACGCGGCGCTCTCACGTTCATCGCGAGCAGGCTCGCTCCTACAGGGTCTGCATGCACCCTAGCCAATCCACAAGCAACAAGCGAGGTTGGCGCGATATGCACGCTCATTGGCCGGGATCGCAGCCATGGATCGATTGTCCGGTTTCGGGGGCCGGAACAGACTGGAACCCTCATCACGACGAGGACAACTCAATGAGCAGCACCATCGCCGGCATCAGGATCCCGGACAGCGCGCTGGCCAAGGCCACCACCGAATACATCCGTGACATCGAGTCGGACCTGCTCTACCACCACTCGCGCCGGGTCTTCCTGTTCGGTGCACTGAGCGGTGAGCGCAAGCGATTGGCCTACAACCCGGAGTTGCTGTACGTCGGCGCGATGTTCCATGACCTGGGCCTGGTGCAAGGTCATCGCAGTGACAACGAACGCTTCGAAGTCGATGGAGCCAACGCGGCAGCCGCATTTCTCAAGCCGTACGGATTGAGCGATGACGATATCGAACAGGTCTGGCTATCGATTGCCCTGCACACCACGCCGGGCGTGCCTCAGCACTTGCGGCCCACCGTGGCGCTGGTAACGGCCGGCGTCGAGATGGACGTGCTGGGCATGGACTACGCGGCGTTCTCCTCCGTGCAGCGCGAAGCGGTGGTGCATGCGCATCCACGGGGCGAGGGATTCAAGGAGTGCATCATCTGCGCGTTTGCCGACGGCTTGCGCCATCGTCCGCAGACCACGTTCGGCAATGTGAAGACCGATGTGCTGGTGGATCAGGAGCCGGGGTTCAAGCCGATGAACTTCGTCGAGGTCATCCGTAAATCCCCTTGGACTTCCTGACTGCAGAAGAACCTGTGGGAGCGAGCTTGCTCCCACATTGGATTTGGGTAGACCACTCAAATGTGGTCTACCCAATTCGGGCTCAAGCCGCTTCCGGTGCC
>NZ_JBGCUL010000778.1:0-2163 GCF_054177685.1 Pseudomonas sp. P5_A2_2 | reverse complement strand
TACGGTGGCGACGCACAACGAGTTGGAGCCGGACATCGGCGGGGTGTCCGCCGGTTCCATGATGATCCAGGCCATCTGCGCCCGTGGGTCCTTGGCCGGGACCAGCAGGTTGACGTGACGGAACACGCCGCCGCGGGGTTCGTTGAGGACGAAGTTGCGCAGGGTTTCGTCCCGGGCGATCCAGCGCGACTGTTCCCACACGGTGGCGCCGGGCGGCGGGGCGACACCGCCGACGATCACGTCGCCGACTTCGCCTTCGGCGTGGCAGCTGACTACATGAATGACTTTTGATGAACGCATGGTTTGATCCTTGTTTTGTCTGTGCGGGCCTCATCGCGAGCAGGCTCGCTCCTACACTCTTCGATATGCACCGCTAACCCTGTAGGAGTGAGCCTGCTCGCGATTGGGCCGTTAGTTATTTCACCGATTTGAGAAACGCCGCTGTTTCCGCATGCACCGGATTGCCAATCACCTGATCCGGCGAACCAATCTCATGCACCAGGCCATTGCGGAAGAACGCCACACGGTCGGACACGTCCCGGGCAAAGCGGATTTCGTGGGTCACCAACACCATGGTCATGCCGTCTTCGGCGAGCATGCGCATGGTGTCCAGCACTTCACCGACCAACTGCGGGTCGAGGGCCGAGGTGGCTTCGTCAAACAGCATGTAGTCCGGTGACATGGCCAGGGCGCGGGCGATGGCCATGCGTTGTTGCTGCCCACCGGACAGCTTGCCAGGGAAAGTCTTGAGCTTGTCGCCCAGACCGACGTGGGTCAGTTGCTTCACCGCCAGCTCTTCAGCTTCAACCTTGCTTTTGCCCAGGACCTTGCGCGGCGCGAGCATGACGTTTTCCAGCACCGTCAGGTGCGGGAAGGCATTCCATTGCTGGAACACGATGCCGATTTTCTGCCGCAGGCGATTGAGGTCGGTGGCGCTGTGATGGACCTCGACGCCGTCAACGCGGATGTTGCCTTTCTGGATCGGTTCCAGGCCGTTGATGCACATCAGCAAGGTCGATTTGCCGGAGCCGGAGCCGCCGATGATCGACACCACTTCGCCCTTGTTCACCGTCAGGTTGACGCCCTTGACCACTTCGAGGTTGCCGAAGGATTTATGTACGTTGTCGATCTCAATCATTTTCTTGCCACCTTCTTTCCAGACGAGCGCCCAGGCGTGCGACCACCAGGCTCATGACGTAGTAGATAAGGCCCGCGACGCACAGCACCAGCAACGGTTCCTGGATGCGGGTGACGATGGTTTGCGAGGCGCGCAGCAGTTCGACGATGCCGATCCACATCACCAGCGCGGTGTCTTTCATTACACCGAGCACCAGGTTCAGCCAGCCGGGGAACGCTACTCGGGTGGCCATCGGCAGGACGATCCAGCGCAAGTCCTGCAAGAAGCTCAGCCCCAACGAACGACTGGCCCGACGCACGGTGAACGGTACCGCCAACACGCCGGCGCGCACGATTTCGGTGAAGTACGCCGCGGCATACACCCCCAGCACAATGCAGCCGACGCTGAAGGCACTGATGTTCAAACCGACGATGCTTTTGAGCGAGTTGAACAGCACGAACTGGATCAGCAACGGCACGCTGCGAAACACGTCCAGCACCCACGCCAGCGGCAGGCTGGCCCGAGGCAACAAGGCCCGCAGCAGGCCGAAGAACAACCCGGCCAAGGAGCCGAGAATGATCGACCAGAACGTCAGTTGCATCGTGACCCACGCACCGTTGAGCAGGAACATCAGGTCATTGGAGGAAAAATCGGTGGAAAACATGGACAGCTCCTCAGTAACGGAACAACCGCCAGGCCATCAGCCGGGCTGCCGCAACGATCGCCTTGGCAATCAGGTAATACAGCCCCGCTGCGATGGCGAAGTATTCGAAGGTGCGGAAGGTTTTGACGTTGTATTCCTGGGTCACACCGGTCAGGTCATTGTTTAGCCCGACGATCACCCCCAGCGACGTCATCAATACCGCCCAGACCATCTGATTGGTCAGCGGGTAGAACACGATCCGCAGCAGTTGCGGGACGATGATCATGCGATAGGCCTGGAAGGCACTCATGCCGAGGGAACGCGCCGCACGCACTTGTGTGTGGGGAACCGCTTTGAGGCCGCCGCGAAAGTTCTCCGCCAGATACCCTGCATTGTTGAAGGT
>NZ_JBGCUL010000777.1:0-2166 GCF_054177685.1 Pseudomonas sp. P5_A2_2 | reverse complement strand
CGGCAGCAGGGTCTGCGCGCGGCCTCTGGTCTTGGCCAGGGTGACCGTCAACGTGGTCTGACGGATCAGCAGAACGGCATCGACGACCGCTTTATCCAGCAGCGCCTGGAGCTGGCCAACCAGTACGGCGATGGCTCGCGCGGCATGAGCCTCGACGAGTACACCCAGAAGCTGGCCGCGCTGAAAGCCACGCAGCAGGATCTGCATGACACCGTGCGATCCAACTACGACGAAATGACCGCCGCCCAGGGTGACTGGAGCGCCGGCGCATCGTCGGCGTGGCAGAACTACCTGGAATCAGCGCGTGACGTGGCCGGGCAGACGAAAAGCCTGTTCTCCAATGCTTTCAGCGGAATGGAGGACGCAGTCGCGAACTTCGCCATATCAGGAAAGTTCGCGTTTTCCGACTTCACCAAATCGATCTTGGCCGACATGGCGCGCATCGCAACTCGGCAGGCGGCCTCCGGGCTGCTGTCGAACATTGCCAGCACTGCCGCCAGTGCTTACTTCGGCAGTGGCGATGCCCCGGTTTCGGCTGGCTCGACCCAGGCCGGCTATACGGGGAGCGATTTCTCGAGTTGGGTTTCTGGGCAAAGAGCCACGGGCGGACCGGTCGCGGCGAACTCGCTGTATGAGGTCAACGAGTTGGGGCCTGAGCTTTACAACGAGGGCGGCCGGTCATTCCTCATGACCGGGGCGAACGGCGGAAGTGTAACGCCACTGACCACTGGCGGAGGGACTGGCATTCAAGCCATGAGCGGTGGCGGCGCTACACAAATCAGCGTGCAAGTGAATGTCGCCAGCGATGGCAGCACCAGCGCAACATCCAGCGATCCGTCGTATCAGCAGTTCGGCAAAGAGCTTGGCGACTTCGTCGAGCAGAAGTATCGGCAGCTGCTGCGCAAGGATCTGGGACAGGGCGGCAGCATTACCAGAGCAATCAAAGGGTGACGGTTTATGGCGCTTGAGCGATTCACCTGGCAGATCGAAAAAGGGGCCGAGGGCGACATCAGTCAGCGGGTACGTTCCAAACAATTCGCCGACGGCTACAGGCAGTCGGTGTCGGATGGCATCAACAACAAATCGCAGTCCTGGCCTTTCAGCTACACCGGCAACGCCGACACGGTCAAACAGATCATCGCCTTCCTCGATCGCCACGCGGGGGCGAAAGCCTTCCTGTGGGCGCCGCCACTCGGTGAGCTCGGCCTCTACAGATGCACGGGTTACAAGCCTGCGCACAGGGGCGGCGACGTTTACGCCCTGACCGGAACCCTAGAACAAACCTTTCACCCATAAGGAACTGCCTCATGGCATTGATAACGGACATCCAGAAGCTGGAGCCCGGCGGGGAAGTGCGGCTGTTTGAAATTGACGGCACGGAATACGGTGCTGACGTGTTGCGCTTCCACGGTCACGCCATCCCGCACACGCCAGCCGAGCTACTGGCCTACGAGGGCTCAGTCGACGAGCTCCCAGCAAAGTCGATCTGGTGGCAGGGCAACGAGTACGCGGCCTGGCCGGTGCAGATTGAAGGCATCGGCGCGGACAGCAACGGCAGCGCAACTCGACCCGTATTCAGCGCTGGCAACGTCAACGGGCGAATCACGGCGCTGTGCCTGGCGTTCGACGACCTGCTGAAGTTTCAGCTGACCGTGCGCGAGACCATGGCGCAGTACCTGGATGCGGTGAACTTCCAAGATGGCAACCCGACTGCCGACCCAACGCAAGAGGCGCTGGAAATCTGGTACATCGACCAGAAAACCGGCGAGGACGGCGAGGCCGTGCAGTGGGAGCTGTCATCCCCGGGCGAGATCGACAACCACGGATTGCCCGGGCGGCAGATGACGACTTTCTGTCACTGGGCCATGACGGGCGGATATCGCGGACCGAACTGCGGCTACACCGGTGGCGCGATGTTCGACGATGACGACAACCCGACCGACGACCCGAGCAAAGACGAATGCAAGGGCGGGCTCAAGTCCTGCAAAGTGCGCTTCGGAGACAACAACCAACTTCCACACGGCGGCTTCCCCGCTGTTTCCCTGATCGCCCGGAGCTGACCATGCGCAAGCACATCCTGAGTGCGATCCAGGCACACGCCGCCGCCGAGTACCCGAAAGAGTGCTGTGGCTTGCTACTGGCCGTAGGGCGCAAACAGCTATACCA
>NZ_JBGCUL010000776.1:0-2167 GCF_054177685.1 Pseudomonas sp. P5_A2_2 | reverse complement strand
ATGTTACGCAGCAAGCGCAGGGCGATCATCGCCAGCTTGGTGCCCATGCTCAGGGCCAGGTGCCTGAGGTAGTTGCTGCGGCTCATGGACGTGCCCCACGGTAGATGCGCCAGGACAGCAACCCGGGATCGCGCGCGGTACGCTGGCTCACGCCGAAGCGTGGCAGGGCCAGAGGATCTTCGGTCCCCCGATAAATGCCGGTGCCGGTGCCCAGGGCAAACGGGAAGTCGTGCCTGGCCACCTGTTGGCGCACCCGCGCATCGTTGTCGCCATTGGGGTAGCAGTAAACCGGCAACGGCCGGTTGCAGCCGTTGAGCAGCGCGTCGCGACTGCGGCTCAGTTCTTCATGCAGGCGTTGATCGTCGAGGCCGGTGAGGATGGCGTGGCTGGCACCGTGGGGGCCGAAGCGCACCAGGCCGGACGCTTCCAGGTGGCGCACTTGCTGCCAGTCCAGTGCCTGGGGCAACGACTCCTGCGGGCAGGCGTCGGTCAGGCGATTGAGGTCCAGCGGTGACAGGTTTTTCAGGCTCTGCAAAAAGTTCAGCAACGCCAGGCTGCGGCGTTGCTGATCCGGGTCATCGCACAGTGTCGGCAACGGGCGCCCCAGGTGCAGCAAGCGTTCGATAAGGTGCCGGCGTGCCGGTTCGCCATGGCTGTTCCACAGGGTTTCGCCGATGCTTTCCCACCAGAACCGCTGGCGGCTGCCGATGAAATCGGTGGRCAGAAAGATGCTCGCCGGCACCTGGTGTTTTTGCAGCAACGGGAAGGCATTCAGCGCGTTGTCGCGCCAGCCGTCGTCGAAGGTCAGCGCCACTTTCGGCCGCTCCGAGCGCGCAACCGGTTGCAGAATGTCCATCAGCGGCACGCAGTCGAAGTGTTTTTTCAACCACACCAGCAAATGTTCAAAGGCCTTTGGCCCGACGCACAGTTCATTGCGGTGGGGCAGTTCGGCGGCCTGGTCGCTGGCCAGCACCCGGTGCAGCATCAGGATCACCCCGGCGCCGTGCAGTTGGTTGCGTCCGACCGGGGAGTTCAGGTACAGCCAGCCACTGGTGCGTTTTAACAGTTGTTTGATCGCCACGGCACGCACCTCTCATCGATTTTGCTCAGGGTTCCATTGGGCGTAACGCTGACCGCGCAGGAACTGCCACAGGCCGATGCTCATCCCGGCAAGGGTCACCAGGAGGAACGCGGCCAGGCGAAAGGGTTTGGGCAAGCGGTGTTGCGAATCCAGCAGGCCGGCAATGGCCATCGTGTAACCGAGCAATTGTGCGATCAGGCTCAGGCGATAAAAGCCGTGGTCTTCCCACAGCCAGAAATTGCTCAGCAGCAACGGCAGCAACAGGATCGGCGCCAGCCGCCGGATCAGCTTGTGGCTGATCAAGGCAATCGCATACAGGCCGTGGGCCAGCGGATTCATCAGCTCCCGGCGCTGGGCCAGGCTTTGCAAGCCACCCACCGTGACCCGCTGACGGCGGCGAAATTGCTTGTCGGCTTCGTCCACGCCCTGGTCGATCACCCGGGCCTGGGGCACGTAGACAATCCGCTTGAACGCGACGGGTGCGCAGGTGCTGATAAAGAAGTCGTCGTTGACCTCCGCCGGCACGTTCTGGAACAACTCGCGGCGCAGGGCGAGCAATGCGCCGTCGGCGGAGACCATGCAGCCGGTGCGATTTTCCACGTAGCGCAACCAGCCTTCGTAATGCCGATACAGGCTGTCACCCACGCTCAAGCCCTTGCCGGTCACCGGGATCACCATGTGCCCGGCGCAGCCACCGACCTGCGGGTCGTTGAGCGGTGCGAGCAAATGGCCGAGGGTGTCGGTGGACCATTGGTTGTCGGCGTCGGTGAACACCAGGATCGCACCGCTGCTGATCGCGACCCCGGCATTGAGCGTCGCCGCCTTGCCCTGGCGGGGCAGATCGAGCACGGTGATGCGCGGGTCGTTGACCTTGTGTGCACAGGCCACGGTGTCGTCGGTCGAGCCGTCACTGGCCAGGATGATGTGCAGCGAGCGGGCCTGATAATCCTGGGCCAGCACGGTGCGCAGTTTTTCTTCGATATGCCGCGCTTCGTTGTGCGCGGCAATTACGATGCTCACGTCCATCGGTTGGGCCGGTCCATGGCGCGGTGCCGGGTAAAACGGTGCCAGCAAGGTCAACAACAG
>NZ_JBGCUL010000775.1:0-2169 GCF_054177685.1 Pseudomonas sp. P5_A2_2 | reverse complement strand
GCCATGTACCGTTTTTTCGAGCAGCTCAGCTCGCGCATCGCCGCGCCGTTCACGGCCGAAAGCTCGCGCAACAGCAAAATCTGGTCCTGTCGTTGCGGGCAGTCGCTGTTCTTTCGCAACAGCCAGTGCCTGGCCTGTTCGGCTGCGTTGGGCTATCAGCCGGAGCAGAGTCGCTTGTCTGCGCTGCAACCGGGTGTGCAAGCGGGCACCTGGCTGCTGGATGCCGATCCCGGGGCCGGCCTGTTTCGACGCTGCGCCAACCTCGACTCCCCGGCGGCCTGTAATTGGTTGCTGCCAGCCAATGACCATGACGTCTTGTGCATTGCCTGCAGCCTCAATCGCACCATTCCTGATCTGTCGATAGCCGACAACCACGAGCGCTGGCGCAAGGTGGAAACCGCCAAGCGGCGTCTGGTCGCGCAACTGCTCACCCTGGGGTTGCAGGTGATTCCCAAAACCGTCGATGAAGAGACGGGCCTTGCCTTCGATTTCATCGGCGCGGACCTCAAAGGCAAACCGCCGACCACCGGACACGCCAATGGCCTGATCACCCTTGATATCAAGGAAGCCGACGACGCGCACCGCGAGCAGGTGCGGGTGCAAATGCACGAACCCTATCGCACGTTGCTCGGGCATTTCCGTCATGAAGTCGGGCACTACTACTGGGATCGATTGATCGCCAATAGCCAGTGGCTGGAGCCTTTTCGCGGATTGTTCGGCGATGAGCGCGCCAGCTATGCCGAAGCCCTCGAGCGGCATTATCAGCAGAGCGCGCCGCTTGACTGGCAGCAGTACTACGTCAGCGCCTACGCCACCATGCACCCGTGGGAAGACTGGGCGGAAACCTGGGCGCATTACCTGCACATGATGGATGCGGTGGACACCGCGCTGGGCTTCGGTATGAGCGCCCGGGACATGGACTTCGACTATCAGCCGTTTCCGTTGGATACCCTCTACGATCCGCAGCATCCCGATGGCGCGGCATTTCTGTCGTTCGTCAATGCGTGGATCGAATTGGCCGGCATGCTCAACGAGCTATCGCGCAGCATGGGGCAGCCGGATTTCTATCCGTTCGTCCTGCCGCCTGCGGTCATTGCCAAGCTGCACTTTATTCATCTGGTGATTCAGCAGGCGGGCGGCAGGGCGGATGAGGTGCTGCAGGCGCAATAGCAAGTGCTTGAACCCCCTCATATTTTTAATCCGAAACCAACGGTTGTAACTTCGCCTCAGATAGGTACAATGGCGCGGCTCGCCGACAGGTGAGTGTCGTTATGGTGACCCCATCGGTCCCCCCGCAACGATCAACCGTGAACCCGGTCAGGCCTGGAAGGGAGCAGCCGCAGCGGTGACATTGTGTGCCGGGGTGTGGCTGGTGGGGTTACCACCTTAACGCCACGCGAGTGTTCTCTCGTGTTATTTATCTGAAAACAGACTTTCGCTAGCTGCCAGGATCTTGTCCGGGGCGGTTTTTCGTCGTTTGCAGTTTATCCACAGCCGCAGGCTCGCCACCGATATACAACCGAACAATCGCATCGATCTCCCCGGACATTTTCATCTGTACCAGGGTGCGCAGAATGCGCTGCACCGGCACTTGCGGGTCGTTGCGTACGTAGCAACCGACGTTCTGCTCCTGCAGCACCGCCACGCTGTGCAGCTGTTGGTCCGGCAGCAGGCGCTGATTGAACCAGTCCAGGCTCCATTGATTGCTGACGGCATAGCGGTTGCGGCCGGCGAGGAGTTTTTCCAGCACCAGTTCCTGATTGCGTGCGTCGTCGCGATACAGCTGGCCGGCGTCGAACAGCGGTTGCAGGGTCGGGTAGCTGTAGCCCAGCACGGTGCCGATGGACTGATCTGGCAATTCCGCCGGGTTCACAGCGGTGGGGTGTGCATTCCGGGTGATCAACAGGTCGGGCTGGGTAAAGAGCGGGATGCTCCAGAGATAATCGCCAGACTGATTGGGCAGCCACGATTGCGCGGCATAACAGCGGACATCGACCTCGCCTTGCTCCATGGCGTTTTGCACCCGTGCGCGGGGCAATACATGGAATTCGGCCGGTACGCCGACCTGAGTCGCGAGGCTGAGCATCACGTCATACAGGATGCCCTGGGTCGGTTTGTCCTGTTCAAGTTGCACCATGGGCATGGTCCAGCTGTCGGATATCACGAAAC
>NZ_JBGCUL010000774.1:0-2171 GCF_054177685.1 Pseudomonas sp. P5_A2_2 | reverse complement strand
CGACCACACCGTCGAGGGTCTTGAGTTCGACCTTGTCCGCCAATTCGCGCATCACTGACACCGCGCCGACGATTTCGTCGATGCTTTCGCTCTTCATGCGCATGGCCATCATGAACGCGCCAATCTGCGCGTCCGAGCATTGCCCGGTCATGATTTCGCGCATGACATCGCGCATTTCATCGGTGCTGAGGTCGAGATGATCGACGATGCGGCTCAGGGCTGTCTTGATATTCATGAAAAGTCCTTAGCGCGTGCCGCCGGTTTGTTTGAGGAAGTTGGCGAACAGTTCGTGGCCCTGCTCGGTGAGAATCGATTCTGGGTGAAACTGCACGCCCTCGATGTTCAGGGTCTTGTGACGCAGGCCCATGATCTCGTCGACCGAGCCGTCTTCAAGCTGGGTCCAGGCCGTCAGCTCCAGGCAATCGGGCAGGGTTTCGCGCTTGACGATCAATGAATGATAGCGAGTGACCGTCAGCGGGCGATTCAGGCCTGCGAACACCCCCTTGTCCTCGTGAAATACCGGGCTAGTCTTACCGTGCATCACTTGGCGGGCGCGCACCACATCACCGCCAAAGGCCTGGCCGATGGACTGGTGGCCGAGGCAGACGCCAAGAATCGGCAGTTTGCCGGCGAAATGCTTGATCGCTTCAATCGAGATGCCGGCTTCGGTCGGGGTGCAAGGACCGGGGGACACAACGATACGCTCAGGATTGAGGGCTTCGATTTCAGCGATGGTCAGTTCATCGTTGCGCACGACTTTGACCTGGGAGCCAAGCTCGCCCAGGTACTGCACAACGTTGTAGGTAAAGGAGTCGTAGTTATCGATCATCAGCAACATGGCGTTAAGAACCTCTTGAATTCACTGACTTTAAAGATGGCCTTCGAATGATTTACCCGCAGAGCGCTGCGCTTTGTCAGATGCTGGAGTAGCGCCAGCAAAGCGGCATTTCAAACAGGTAAAGAAGGCAAAGCGGTACAGGTCCGGCGAGGCCGGCAAAAGAATTCAGGCGCGCCAACGCCAGCGGGCATGTGCCTTGATGACTTGATCCAGGAGTTTACTGATGATCAACACGGGGAAGGTCTCGTTCGTACGTCCCGGCACAGTAACTTAGCTGGGCAGAGCGCGCAATATCGCCGGGGGTGCTGCCCGCGAAACTATCAAAGGCTTCGCGACAGATGGCAAAAGGCCGGAAGTTTTTGGTACTGTCGTTTCGTTCACTACAACAATAAATAAACGGACTTGCTCATGATCAAACAGTCGTTGTTTGTACCACTCGCAGGATGCTTGCTCGCGATCGCATGCGCCCAGGCGAACGCCGCACCTAATCCTTATACAAGTTTCATTGTCTTCGGGGACAGCCTCAACGACGCTGGGACCTTTGCCGACACGGGCGGGCCTGCCGKGGCGACGCAGCGCTTCACCAACCGGACGGGGCCGGTGTACCTGGATGGCAGCGGCGAAGTCCGCTCGCTCAACGCCACGCAGATTCTGGGCGGAAAACTGGGGTTTTCACCAGACCAGACGGCATCCTCTGCTTCAGCAGTTCGCGCCAACGAAGGCCTGCCTGATGGTAACAACTGGGCTGTAGGCGGCTACCGTACCGACCAGATTCTTGATTCGATTACCAGCACCTCCGCCACCGGCGAACGCACCCGGGCCGGCTATCTTCCATCCAATAACTTCCGTGCCGACCCGAACGCACTGTATTACCTGTCGGGCGGCGGTAACGACTTCCTGCAAGGTCGAGTCACCAGTCTGCCCCAGGCCAGTGCCGCCGCCGACCGCCTGGCCGACAGCGTACAGACGCTGCAAACCGCCGGCGCCAAGTACGTCATGGTCTGGTTGCTGCCCGATATCGGCTTTACCCCGGCGTTCAACGGCACCCCGCTGCAAGCGTTCACGTCCCAACTCAGCGCCCAGTTCAACACTGAACTGGTAAGCCGACTGCAAAACATCAATGCCGAAGTCATCCCGCTCAACATTCCGGTACTGCTCAAAGAGACGTTCGCCAACCCGGCACAGTTTGGCCTGGCCACCGACCAGAACCTCATCGCCACCTGCTTCAGCGGCAACGGCTGCACCGAGAACGCCCGCTACGGCATCAACAGCGCCACGCCGGACCCGACCAAGCTGATCTACAACGACTCGGTGCACCCCACCGAAGCCGGGC
>NZ_JBGCUL010000773.1:0-2171 GCF_054177685.1 Pseudomonas sp. P5_A2_2 | reverse complement strand
TAGAGCATTGGAACCACCTGATCCCATCCCGAACTCAGCAGTGAAACGATGCATCGCCGATGGTAGTGTGGGGTTTCCCCATGTGAGAGTAGGTCATCGTCAAGATTAAATTCCAAAACCCCTATCTGCGTACGCAGGTAGGGGTTTTGTTTTTGGCGTAGAAAAAGCACGACGAATCAAGCACAAATTGGCGCAGTTATTTTTGTCCCGGGACACTAGAATAGGTCCAACTTTTTCAGAGTCAGAGCGCTTATGCCGGATTCGGTTGACGCCAAAGAGCTGTCAGAACTACCACTGGAAAATCTGGTTGCCTGCCATGAGTGCGACTTGCTCATGCGTAAACCCGAACTCGCCCATGGCGAAAAAGCCCTGTGCCCGCGCTGTGGCTACGAGCTTTATGCCAATCGCTACAACGTCGTACAGCGCAGTCTCGCCTTGGTCATCTCCGCCCTGGTGTTGTTCATACCGGCCAACTTTTTACCCATCATGCAACTCAATCTGCTCGGGCAATCTTCGCAAGACACTGTCTGGAGCGGCGTTGTCGCCCTTTTTGATACGGGCATGCAAAGCGTCTCAGTGATCGTGTTCCTGTGCAGCATGGGGATCCCGCTGCTCAAGCTGCTGTGCCAACTGGCCGTATTGTTGAGTATCCGTTTTGGTGTCGGACGCAGCTACGGCTTGTTGCTCTATCGCATTTATCACCATMTACGCGAATGGGGSATGCTYGAGGTCTACYTSATGGGSGTRCTGGTGGCSATCGTCAAGCTGGCMGAYATGGCAKCCATCACCGTAGGCCTCGGCCTGGCGTGCTTCATTGGTTTGTTGCTGATTCAAGTCTGGCTGGAGGTCGTAATGTCGCCTCACCAGATCTGGCAAGCGTTATCAGGAGAAGATGCCCATGCGGGCGATTGATGCAGGCATTCTGATTTGCAAGGAATGTCATGAATTGAACAGGCAGGAAGCTGATAGCGATGAGCAAGTCTGTACACGCTGCGGAGCACTGGTGCATGCCCGCAGCCCGAATAGCCTGGTGCGCACCTGGGCATTGCTGATTACCGCCGCCATTCTTTACATACCGGCCAATTTGTTGCCGATCATGACCGTGAACTCTCTGGGCAAGGGTGCGCCCAGCACGATCATGGCGGGTGTGATCGAGTTGGTGCACTACGGAATGATCCCCATTGCGGCGGTGGTGTTTATCGCCAGTATCCTGGTGCCCACCTTCAAGCTGGTAGGCATCGCTCTGCTGCTGTTTTCCGTGCAGCGCCGTCAGCCCCTTTCGGCTCGCCAGCGTATCTGGATGTACCGTTTCATTGAATTCATCGGCCGCTGGTCGATGCTCGATATCTTTGTGATCGCCATCCTCGTGGCGGTCGTGAATTTTGGGCGGCTTGCCAGCATCGAAGCCAATCTTGGCGCCATCGCCTTCGCCACTGTAGTGATTCTGACGATGCTTGCCGCAGTAACTTTCGATCCCCGACTGATTTGGGATAACACGGAGTCGGACGACGACCATGACTGATTTGCCTGTAGCGAAAACCCGACCGGCCTCGAACTGGTCTGCCATTTGGGTGCTGCCCCTGATCGCCTTGATCATTGGCGGCTGGCTCGGCTGGCGTGCCTATAACGAGACCGGCATCGAGATTCAGGTGCGTTTTGAGAGTGGCGAAGGCATTCAGGCCAACAAGACCGAAGTGGTCTATAAAGGCATGCCAGTCGGTAAGGTCAAAAGCCTCAAGCTCGATGATGAGGGCAGTTCCAAAGGCGTGATCGCCAGCATCGAAATGAACAAGGATGTGGAGCCATACCTGCGAACCAGCACGCGTTTCTGGCTGGTCAAGCCGAGCGTGACATTGGCAGGGATTACCGGTCTTGAGACGCTGGTTTCAGGTAACTATGTCGCCATCAGCCCGGGGGAAGGCGAGCCCGTCCGCAAGTTCAAGGCCCTGGCCCAGGAGCCGCCGCTCTCCGATGCCCAGCCGGGTCTGCACCTGACCATCAAGGCTGATCGCCTGGGTTCGTTGAACCGCGGCAGCCCGGTGTTCTACAAACAGATCAAGGTAGGTCAGATCAAGAGCTACGTGCTGTCCGAGGACCAGAGCACTGTCGAGCTCAAGGTCTTCATCGAGCCGACTTACGCCAAACTGGTACGCAAGCACACACGTTTCTGG
>NZ_JBGCUL010000772.1:0-2172 GCF_054177685.1 Pseudomonas sp. P5_A2_2 | reverse complement strand
TTCCAGCGGAGTGCCCTTGCCGAGGTTTTTCTCGAACACTTCGCCGTAGTTACCCACTTGCTTGACGATCTGCACGACCCAGTCTTTCTTCACTTTCAGGTCTTTGCCGTATTCACCGTCGGTACCCAGCAGACGGGCAACGTCCGGGTTCTTGGTGCCCTTGGCTTCGGCTTCGACGTTCTTCGAAGTGACGCCGGCTTCTTCAGCGTTGAGCATGGCGTAGCCAGTCCAGCGCACGATGGCCAGCCACTCGTCGTCGCCATTACGCACGACCGGGCCCAGAGGTTCCTTGGAAATGGTTTCCGGCAGAACCACGTAGTCCTTCGGCGAAGCCAGCTTGCTGCGTTGGGCGAACAGCTGGGATTTGTCCGAGGTCAGTACGTCGCAACGACCGGATTCCAGCGACTTGGCGCTTTCGTCGGAGGTGTCGAAGGTGATCGGGGTGTATTTCAGGCCGTTGCCGCGGAAGTAGTCGGAAACGTTCAGCTCGGTAGTGGTACCGGCCTGGATGCAGATGGTTGCACCGTCCAGTTCCTTGGCGCTCTTGACGCCCAGCTTGTTGTTTACCAGGAAGCCGATGCCGTCGTAGTAGGTGATGAAGCCCGGGAATTTCAGGCCCATGCCCGCGTCACGGGAGCTGGTCATGGTGGTGTTGCGCGACAGGATGTCGATTTCGCCGGATTGCAGCGCGGTGAAGCGCTCCTTGGCGTTCAACTGGCTGAACTTGACCTTGGTCGCGTCGCCGAAGACAGCCGCCGCTACTGCACGGCAGTAGTCAGCATCGATACCGACGATCTTGCCGGTGGAATCCGGAACCGAGAAGCCTGGCAAGCCATCGCTGACGCCACACTGCACGAAACCTTTCTTCATTACTGCATCCAGGGTTGCGCCCGCCTGGGCAAACCCGCTGACACCGAGTACCGCGGCTGCAGTCACGATAGCCAGGGTGGATTTCAACATCTTCATTCAAACCTCCAGTTTTGCTCTTGTTGTGTCGGAGCGTGAGTCCTGTCGCACCCTTTTGAGGCGTAGTCGACCCGTGTTGGCTTTTTTTGGGGTCAACCGACGTAAGACGTTAGCTATGATTCTAGTAGGAGAAAATCCACATCATGGATTACTCACTTCTCACCAATCGGCCGAACGGGCTGTAGCCCTTTCACGTTCGCGAAGCCCCGTAGCGGCCCTTGGCGAACATCCATCACCGGATTCATTGCTATCCCACAGTCGGCAGTACACTGATAGTGTTACCGCCGGGCGCGAGATGTGTTGCACCGTTTCTCCATAGCAAAGCCCGTACCACACCGCCTGCCAAAGCGCTTCAGCTGCAGGTCAATAGCAAAACTTGTACCCTTGCGACATCTTCTTAACGGATCAACCTGACGCGCACTTCGATCACGCACTTAATGAGCGCGCACGCACAACATTGGAGCAGCCATGACCAACCCCTTGATTCTTGAACCCGTCAAGACCGCAGACGCCTGCGTCATCTGGCTGCATGGCCTGGGCGCCGACCGCTATGACTTCCTGCCGGTGGCCGAAGCGCTACAGGAAAGCCTGTTGAGCACCCGCTTCGTTTTGCCCCAGGCACCGAGCCGCGCCGTGACCATCAATGGCGGTTACGAGATGCCAAGCTGGTACGACATATTGGCCATGAGCCCGGCGCGCGCAATCAATCGCGAACAACTCGAAGAGTCGGCCAACTGGATCATCGAACTGGTTGAGACGCAGCGCGCCAGCGGAATAGACGCCTCGCGGATTTTCCTGGCAGGTTTTTCCCAGGGCGGTGCCGTGGTGTTCCACACCGCATTCCTGAAATGGCAGGGACCACTGGGTGGCGTAGTTGCCCTTTCTACTTATGCACCGACCTTCAGCGACGAACTCCAACTGTCCGCCAGCCAGCAGCGCATTCCGGTGCTGTCGATGCACGGCCAGTATGACGATGT
Organism: Pseudomonas sp. P5_A2_2; assembly: GCF_054177685.1. Lineage (NCBI taxonomy): Bacteria > Pseudomonadati > Pseudomonadota > Gammaproteobacteria > Pseudomonadales > Pseudomonadaceae > Pseudomonas > Pseudomonas sp. P5_A2_2. The sequence goes on along the minus strand of NZ_JBGCUL010000772.1, from coordinate 229 downwards.
GGTGCAAAACTCGATGGGACGCAGCGCCTACGAGCATTTGAAGCTGCGTGGTGTCACCGTGACATGGCAGGAGTACCCAATGGGTCACGAAGTGTTACCCGAAGAAATTCGCGACATCGGCGTCTGGCTCGCCGAACGCTTGCGCTGAGCATTCAGGATTAAAAGCCCCCTTTGATCCATCCCACTACGCCGCGCCCGCTTCTTGCATTACACTGGCCGGCGTACATTC
>NZ_JBGCUL010000771.1:0-2172 GCF_054177685.1 Pseudomonas sp. P5_A2_2 | reverse complement strand
GACCCACGACCTGCTGCAGGAAGGCGACGTGGTGGAAAAGCTGCAGACCGTGATGCAATCGGACAAGAGCATCTATGACGGCTGGGTCAACGACTCGGATCTGATCGGCACGCACTTCCGCTACGGCAAAACCGAATCGATCACCGACCTGATGGCCAACGAGGGCAAGAGCTTCACCTCGCCGACCCTCGACATCAAGGACTTCATCGGTATCTCGTTCACCACTGCGCCGGACGGCAAGATCTATCAGCTGCCTGACCAGCAGTTCGCCAACCTGTACTGGTTCCGCGCCGACTGGTTCGAGCGTCCGGAGCTGAAAGCCAGGTTCAAGGAAAAATACGGCTACGAGTTGGGCGTGCCGGTGAACTGGTCAGCCTATGAAGACATCGCCAAGTTCTTCAGCGAAGACGTCAAGGAAATCGACGGCAAGCGTGTCTACGGGCACATGGACTATGGCAAGAAAGACCCGTCCCTGGGCTGGCGTTTCACTGATGCCTGGTTCTCCATGGCCGGTGGCGGCGACAAGGGCATCCCCAACGGCTTGCCGGTGGACGAGTGGGGCATCCGCGTCGAGGACTGCCATCCGGTGGGCTCCAGCGTGACCCGCGGCGGCGATACCAACGGGCCAGCGGCGGTGTTCGCCACCACCAAGTATGTGGACTGGATGAAAAAGTACGCGCCACCGGAAGCGGCGGGCATGACTTTCTCCGAATCAGGTCCCGTGCCCTCCCAGGGCAACATCGCCCAGCAGATTTTCTGGTACACCGCGTTCACTGCCGACATGACCAAACCGGGCCTGCCGGTGATGAATGCCGACGGCACGCCGAAATGGCGCATGGCGCCTTCGCCGAAAGGTCCGTATTGGGAGGAGGGCATGAAACTCGGTTATCAGGATGCCGGTTCCTGGACGTTCATGAAGTCCACGCCTGAGAAGCAAAAACTCGCGGCCTGGCTCTATGCGCAGTTCGTGACCTCGAAAACCGTGTCGCTGAAGAAAACCATCGTCGGCCTGACGCCGATCCGCGAATCGGACATCAACTCGCAAGCCATGACCGACCTGGCGCCGAAACTCGGTGGCCTGGTGGAGTTCTACCGCAGCCCGGCCCGCGTGCAATGGACCCCGACCGGGACCAACGTGCCTGATTATCCTCGCCTCGCGCAGTTGTGGTGGAGCCACATCGCCGAAGCCGCCAGCGGCGAGAAAACCCCGCAACAGGCACTCGACGGCCTGGCCAAGGATCAGGACGCGATCATGACCCGCCTGGAACGCTCCAAGGCACAAGCCACCTGCGCCCCGAAAATGAACCCCGAGCGCGATGCGCAATACTGGTTCGACCAGCCGGGCGCACCGAAGCCGAAACTGGAAAACGAGAAGCCTAAGGGCGAAACCGTGAGCTACGCCGAACTGCTGAAATCGTGGGAGGCGGCGCGTAAGTAAAATGGTTGTAATTTGAAAGGCGAACGGCACCGGAAGGTGCCGTTTTTGTTTGTGTCGGGACCAAAAACGAACGCCCGCTTTTCTACAAAAAACTCTATTTAAGGGCTGTTGTAGGAAAAGGATATTTTCTTTTGGCGAAAATTCTGAATCATTCTTTTGACCCTGCCGTGAGGGTCGCGACGCTGATAGCGTCCGCCGCATTATTTCTGAACACCCTTCCAAAGCTAAGGATTTTGAAATGAATGCACCCTTGCAGCCCTTGTATACCAACGAAGTCTCTCCTGAATTTCTCTGCCTCCTGGACGACTCTCCCTTCACCGAGGAACAACTTGCAAGATTTGACGACGAAGACATGACGATCATCCATCAACAGCAGGCTTACGCTGAAGCACATCCCCCTTGCGCCATCTACCGTGTGGCAACCCAAGGCAGCCAAACCCGTGATGGCGGAGTAATCCAACAGGCAGTAGCGCCGCTCACGTTCACATTGGATAACGGTCAGAAAGTAACTGCGGCACAGAAAGGCGATTATGTCGTGTATGCCGATGGAGGTACGGCGCAGATCGTCACGGGCGCGGGACAAGGGAATAACGATTTAGCGCTGGTTGGCAGCCGTCTTTGCAATGGCGACGAAATCATCAACACATTGCAAGGGGGTTACCTGTTCGTTGTGCGTGAAGGTGTATCGATGGCCGAGGATTTTTTGCCCTCTATTGAGGGAGCAGAAACCAATG
>NZ_JBGCUL010000770.1:0-2176 GCF_054177685.1 Pseudomonas sp. P5_A2_2 | reverse complement strand
CGATACAGGTATTTGAAATGCCACTGCCCCAGACCATGACCCTGATCGAAATCACCGAACCCGGTGGCCCTGAAGTCCTGCAACTGGGCCGACGATGGCTCAGGGCTCGCAGGACTCCTGAAGGGCGGCGACCTTTGCGCCCTGCTCCCCCTGATAACGGGCCCGATAGCGCCCCGGGCTTTCCCCGGTCCACTTCTTGAACGCCCGATGGAAGGCGCTGGGTTCCTGGAAACCCAGTTGCTCGGCGATATCGCTGATGCTCGCATCGCTCTGACGCAATTGCTCAAAGGCCACGCCACGCCGTACTTCGTCCTTGATTTCCTGGTAGGAGCAGCCTTCACGCTCCAGTTTGCGGCGAAAGGTGCTGGGGCTCAGGTGCTGTTCCAGGGCAAAGGCCTGCAACGTCGGCCACTCACTGTAATGACTGCCGCGCAAGCGCTGATGAACCTGCGATGCCAGGCCATGCTGGTTACGGAAGCGGATCACCAACCATTGCGGCGCGGTACGCAGAAACACTTTCAACGACGCCAGGTCCTGAACCACTGGCAGGCGCAAGTAGTGGCTGGCAAATTCGATTTCGGTGCGCTCGGCACCAAAGGTCAGGTTGGGGCCCCAAAGCAGGCGATCGTCACCCAGCGACAGGCGCGAATGGCGGAAGTCCGCGCGATCAATGGGAATGCGCCGCCCGCCCAGCCAGCACAGCAGGCTGATCATCAACACCAGGAAGGTTTCTTCACCGAACCGGCTGGCATCGTTGTCCGTCGAACGGGTTTCCAGGCTGATCACCGCACGCTTGCCACGCACGGCCAGCGAGCCGCGAAAGTCGCGCAGGAACAAGCCGAAGTTGGCCAGGCACTGACGCATGGCCTTGTGCAGATCGGGTTCCTGAATCAGGGCACGGCAGATCAGGGCGAAACTGCCCGGCGGCATGCCATGGGAGTCGAGCCCGAAAAACTCATCGTCGAGCTCGCGGATCTGGATCAGCCACAACGCCGCAAACGCGCTGGCCGGCACCCGCGCCGTGGGTTGGTGCATGACCGCCGGATCAATGCCCGCCTGTTCGAGCACGGCCGTCACGCGCTGCGGATCATCCCTCAGCCCGTGGATCATTGCCTGCACGAAATAGGCGGCAACCAAGTCCTTTTCCCGCATTGGTTCGTTTCTCTCTCATCACCCGAATGGCAAAAAACATCAGTGCCGTTGAACAGTTTTGGCATAGGACAACCGCCCTGCCGGCTCTAGACTCGCGGCAATAGTACGCCTTCGGCTGCAGTCGCGGCCAAGGTATCGCAGGGTTTGATCGAAGGATGGGAAGATGAATCTGCAAAACATCGGCGTGATCGGTGCGGGCACCATGGGCAACGGCATCGCACRAGTCTGTGCCATGGCCGGTTTCAACGTGACCTTGCTCGACATATCCGAAAGCGCTTTGCAAAAAGCCGTCGCAACGGTCGGTAAAAACCTGGACCGGCAGGTCGCCAAGCAAACCCTGACGGTGGAGCAGAAACAAGCCACCCTCGACAAAATCCGCACCAGCACCGATTACAGTGTCCTGGGTGACGCGCAATTGGTCATCGAAGCGGCGACGGAAAATCTCGACCTGAAACTGCGTGTACTGCAACAAATCGCAACACAGGTCAGCAGCGAATGCGTCATTGCCTCCAACACCTCGTCGCTGTCGATCACCCAACTCGCCGCCAGTGTCAGCCAGCCTGAGCGCTTCATCGGCCTGCATTTCTTCAACCCGGTGCCGGTGATGGGCCTGATCGAAGTCATCCGCGGCCTGCAAACCAGTGACGCGACCCACCAACTGGCGCTGGACATGGCGACCACCCTCGGCAAAACCGCGATCACCGCCGGCAACCGCCCGGGCTTCGTGGTCAACCGCATCCTGGTGCCAATGATCAACGAAGCGATCCTGGTGTTCCAGGAAGGCCTGGCCAGCGCCGAAGACATCGACGCCGGCATGCGCCTGGGCTGCAATCAGCCTATCGGCCCGTTGGCCCTGGCCCGCGATCACCGCCGGCAACCGCCCGGGCTTCGTGGTCAACCGCATCCTGGTGCCAATGATCAACGAAGCGATCCTGGTGTTCCAGGAAGGCCTGGCCAGCGCCGAAGACATCGACGCCGGCATGCGCCTGGGCTGCAATCAGCCTATCGGCCCGTTGGCCCTGGC
>NZ_JBGCUL010000769.1:0-2177 GCF_054177685.1 Pseudomonas sp. P5_A2_2 | reverse complement strand
TTTGTTGAATGTTCAATTGTCATCGCGAGCAAGCTCGCTCCCACAGAAATCTCATTGCGTTTGACTCGAGTGATCAGCCCGGCGGAACTTTCGAATTCACCAGGAGTTTCACATGGCGAAGAAACCCAAGGCAGCCACGTTCATCAAGGACCCGCTCTGGTACAAGGACGCGGTGATCTATCAAGTTCATGTCAAATCGTATTTCGACTCCAACAACGACGGAATTGGCGATTTTCCCGGCCTCATCGCCAAGCTCGACTACATCGCCGACCTTGGGGTCAACACCATCTGGTTGTTGCCGTTCTATCCCTCGCCACGGCGCGATGACGGTTACGACATCGCCGAGTATCGCGGCGTGCACAGTGACTACGGCACCATGGCCGATGCCAGGCGTTTCATTGCCGAGGCACACAAACGCGGCCTGCGGGTGATCACCGAACTGGTCATCAACCACACTTCCGACCAGCACCCGTGGTTCCAGCGCGCACGCAAGGCCAAAAAGGGTTCGGCCGCCCGGGACTTCTACGTGTGGTCCGATGACGATCAGAAATACGACGGCACCCGCATCATTTTCCTCGACACCGAAAAGTCCAACTGGACCTGGGACCCGGTCGCCGGCCAATACTTCTGGCACCGCTTCTACTCCCACCAGCCGGACCTGAATTTCGATAACCCGCAAGTCATGAAGGCGGTGCTGTCGGTGATGCGTTACTGGCTCGACATGGGCATCGACGGCTTGCGCCTGGACGCCATTCCTTATCTGATCGAACGCGACGGTACCAACAACGAGAACCTGCCGGAAACCCACGACGTCCTGAAAAAGATCCGCGCCGAAATCGACGCCAACTACCCCGATCGCATGCTGCTGGCCGAGGCCAATCAATGGCCGGAGGACACCCAGTTGTACTTCGGTGACACCGATAAAAAAGGCTTGAATGGCGACGAATGCCACATGGCCTTTCACTTTCCGTTGATGCCGCGCATGTACATGGCGCTGGCTCAGGAAGATCGCTTCCCGATTACCGACATTCTGCGCCAGACCCCGGATATTCCGGCCAATTGCCAGTGGGCGATTTTCCTGCGCAACCACGATGAGCTGACCCTGGAGATGGTCACCGACAAGGAGCGCGACTACCTGTGGAATTACTACGCTGCCGACCGCAGGGCGCGGATCAATCTGGGGATTCGCCGCCGTCTGGCGCCTTTGGTGGAGCGCGACCGCCGTCGGGTCGAGCTGCTCAATAGCCTGCTACTGTCGATGCCCGGCACGCCAACCCTGTACTACGGCGATGAAATCGGCATGGGCGACAACATCTACCTCGGTGACCGCGACGGCGTACGCACGCCGATGCAATGGTCCATCGACCGCAACGGCGGTTTCTCCCGCGCCGACCCGGCCAGCCTGGTGCTGCCACCGATCATGGACCCGCAATATGGCTACCTGTCGGTCAACGTCGAAACCCAGGCTGGCGACCCGCATTCGCTGTTGAACTGGACCCGGCGCATGCTTGCCGTGCGCAAGCAATCCAAGGCCTTCGGGCGCGGTACGTTGAGGATGCTTTCACCCAGCAACCGACGGATTCTGGCCTACACCCGTGAATACACCGGGGTGGATGGCAAGCACGAAGTCATTCTGTGCGTGGCCAATGTGTCGCGCAGTGCCCAGGCCGCCGAGCTGGATTTGTCGGCCTACGTCGGCATGGTGCCGGTGGAAATGCTCGGGGGTAACGCGTTCCCGCCGATCGGCCAGCTGAATTTCCTCCTGACGCTGGCGCCCTACGGCTTTTACTGGTTCGGCCTCGCCGCGGAAAACCAGATGCCGAGCTGGCACGTGGAGCCCGCACAAAGCCTGCCGGACTTCACCACGCTGGTGCTGAAAAAACGCATGGAAGAGCTGCTCGAAGCGCCGTCACGCACCATGCTGGAGCAAAGCATCCTGYCGAACTGGTTGCAGAATCGCCGCTGGTTCGCCGGCAAGGACGCCGCCATTGAACGGGTCGATCTGGCCTATGGCGTGCGTTTCGGCGATCCGCAGCATCCGGTGCTGTTCAGTGAGATCAATGTCACCAGTGCTGGCCAGGTCAGTCGCTACCAGTTGCCGTTCGGCTTTATTTCCGAGGATCAGGTCGGTACTCCGTTGCCGCAGCAGTTGGCGTTGTCGCGGGTACGGCGTGGAC
>NZ_JBGCUL010000021.1:0-23536 GCF_054177685.1 Pseudomonas sp. P5_A2_2 | reverse complement strand
GGACCGCTATCGCGAGCAAGCTCGCTCCCACAGGTTATGTGTCTGGCTGGAGTGAGGTGTCAGGGCGCAGCCGGCAACAGGAACCGCGCAATCACCGGCAGGTGATCGGAGATGCGCAACGTATCGTCCTGCCGCACCATGGCCTCGACCCGTTTGATCCGCGGGCTGTAGAACAGGTAGTCGACGGTCCGGTCCGGGCCGTTTAGCCCGGGGTCGTTCGGGTAATGGGTCAACCAGCGCTCGCGGTCGATACCACTGGCTTCGTTGTTGGTCGGGATCATCGGATACTTGTCCCACAGGATGTGCAACGGGCTGTCGGCGGAGTAGGGCGTGCGTTGCGCATCGGACAGGCGTCGATACTGGCCTAGCGGCAACAGGTTGAAATCCCCGCCGATCAGCCACGGCGTGCCACGGCTTTCGAATTTATCGAGAGTCCTGGCCACGGCGGTCACCTGGTTTTGCAAGGTATTGTCGGCTTGGGTCGTACGGTCCAGATGGGTATTGAGCACCGCTATTTGCCCGCCATCGCTCAACGGCAAGTAGCTCACCAGCAAGGCGTTCCTTGGTTTGAATTGGCGGCTGACCGGATTGCCCGAGGTGATGGGCAGTTGCAGCCGTTCGGCATGTTCGATCTGGTAACGGCTCAGGGTTGCCAGTTGCCGGCCGACACTGCCGAAGATGTGCGGGTTCGGCACGAAGTCGGCTTTCCAGTCGAAGGCGCTGGTGCCACAGGGATACAAGTCGGCGAGCCGCTCCTGCAGCAGTTTGAACTGGTGCTGGTAATCGCTGGCCTTGGCGCCGTCGTCCAGCTCCTGCAACAGCACGATGTCCGGCTGTTCGTCGCGAATCACCCGCGCCACTTCGTCGAGGCTGAAAGCCATGTCTTCCGCTGTGGGGCGTTCGTCGGTACCGGCGGCCAGGTCATTCCAGAATACGTAGCGCTTGCCGGCCAGGTACTGGACGTTCCAGGTCATCACCTTCAACGCCTGCCCGGGGACCAGGGTGGGAACCTGGGCACTGCAACTGACGGGCAACACTTCTTTGGCGTCGGGGCGCCAGGTCAGGCTGTAGATCATCACGGCGATCAGACCGATCACGATCAGCAGGCCCGGCAGGGTGTAGCGCAGTAGACGGGTCATGGCTCGGCTTATTAGCGTTACAGGAATGTTCCCGAGCATACCCGAGAGCGATGGTCGCGCCCAAGGTCAGAGCGAGCTGTCATTTCTCTCAGGTAGCGGGTTGATCAGCATGAACAACCGGAACAGCACCACGCTGGTAAACAGCTGCAGGAAACTTTGGGCGCTGTCGATCAACAGCGAGATCACCGGGTTTTGCGGTTCTGGATACGCCGCCAGGGTGGCCCCCTTGAGCAGCCACAACGGCCCCATCACACACAGAATGCACAGCAGGATGCGCAGGAAGTGACCGCTGGTCAGGCGCAGGCTTTCCTTCATGGCCGCCAGCGGTGCCAGGCCGCGCAACACCAGCAGGTATTCGCCAAACGCCAGGGTCACCATCAGGTAGATGCCCGGCAGGAAATACAGCGACAGGCCCAGCAGAATCAGTACTGTATTGAGCGCCGTCAGCAGGGCGAAGCGTGGCCACAGGCTTGCCGCCATCGCCAGCAGGTCGCGGTTGCGCGGCGACTCGCCCCGGCTGCGGGCGTCGAGAAACAGAATCAGCGCGGCGGTGTACAGCGGGTACACCAGCAGGCCGACGATCACGCTGATGCCGGGGAAACTGTCCGGCTCCGTGGAGTGGTCGACCACTTGTTGCAGCAGCGCCTCAAGCATCACCAGCGGCAGGCACAGCTGCACGATCTGGCCCAGATTGCGCTTGAAGAAATACAGCGAGTCACGCAGGACATCTAACGGATTCATCAGTGGGTATCGCAGGTTGGAAGCAGTGGCTCACTTTAACCGATGAAGTGCTCGGGGACGCAAACGTAAACGTTCGGTAAAGGTTATTGAAACATCTTGTTTCAGCCTCCATTAAGGTCGAGCACCTTATCCTCAGTGGAAAAGGGCAACGATTTCCCCCGGCAATCTACGAGGTCGCCATGAACAGCGAAGAACAAACCCTGATCGATGGACTGTTTTCCCGGCTGCAACAGGCCGAAACGGACTCAGCCCCGCGCGACGCCCAGGCCGAGGCGCGGATCAAGGAACACCTGACGCGCCAGCCGGCGGCAGGTTATTTCATGACCCAGGCGATTCTGGTGCAAGAGGCGGCGATCAAGAGCCTCGACGAGCAGAACCAGCAACTGACCCGGCAAGTCCAGCAGTTGCAGGCCGAACTGCAACAGGCCAAGGCTCAGGCAACCCCGGCTCCGGCACCGAATAGCGGTGGCTTTTTGTCGAGTATCTTTGGCGGCAGCTCTCGTGATCCTCAGCCCGCGCCAACCCAGAGTGCACCGCCGTCGAGCGGTGGCTGGCGTGAGCCGGGACGCTCGTCGTTCGGTTCGCAATCGCCACAGCAGAACTTCGGCGCGCCGCCGCAAAACTTTCCACAGCAAGGCTATGCGCCGCAACAGCAGGCACCGGCAGCGGCCGGCAGCGGTTTCCTCGGTGGAGCGCTGAAAACCGCGGCCGGCGTGGCGGGTGGCGTGATGCTGGCACAAGGCATCAGCAGCCTGTTCCATCACAATCAGCAACCGGAAGTCGTCGAAGTCATCAAGGAAGAGCCGGCCCAGGTCAACGACCAGGGCAACAATGGCTGGGGCGATGACCAGCGCATGGCCGGTAACGATTCCTGGAGCAACGATCAGGGCGGGCTCAGCGACGCCGACTACAGCGATGACAACTCATCGTTCTTCGGCGGCGACGACGATTCCTTCGTCTGACACATCAGTGGCAAGGGAGCTTGCTCCCTTGCCACATAGCCGATTATTCGCGGAACAATCCTTTGGGCTGGCATACTGGGCGACTTTTCGGGCCTGGTGCCTGATTCAGCCTTGAGGAAAGCCGGTGAAAAAAATCGCAGTGTTCGCCGATGTCCAGAACCTCTACTACACCGTGCGTCAGGCTTATGGTTGCCACTTCAACTATGCCGCACTGTGGGCTGACATCAGCAAACAGGGCGAGATCGTCGAAGCCTACGCCTACGCTATCGACCGTGGCGACAGCAAACAGCAGCAGTTCCAGCAGATCCTGCGCAACCTCGGCTTCACCGTAAAGCTCAAGCCGTACATCCAGCGTAGCGATGGTTCGGCCAAGGGCGACTGGGACGTGGGCATCACCCTCGACATCATGGATGCCGCCGACCATGTCGACGAAATCGTCCTGGCCTCCGGCGATGGTGATTTTGACATGCTGCTGGAGCGCATCATCAGCAAACACGGGGTACAGGCGGTGGCCTACGGCGTGCCGGGCCTGACGGCGAACTCGCTGATCCGCGCCGCCAGCCGTTACGTGCCGATCGAAGGCGCGTTGCTGCTCAAGAATTGATTTTTACGGAGTTGAACCAGGTTTGGAACGCATCGCAGTCATCGACTTTGAAACCACCGGGATCTCCCCGAGCAGCAGCTGCCGGGCCACGGAAATCGCCGTGGTGATCCTTGAACAGGGGCGCATCGTCGAGCGTTACCAAAGCCTGATGAACGCCGGCGTGCGCGTCCCGGCCTTCATCGAGCAACTCACCGGCATCAGCAACGCCATGCTGCGCACCGCGCCGTCGGCGGAGCAGGTGATGAACGAAGTGAATGAATTCGTCGGTACCACGCCACTGCTAGCGCACAACGCCGCGTTTGACCAGAAGTTCTGGGACTTCGAGCTGGGGCGGATCAAACGCACCCGCTTGCAGAACTTTGCCTGCTCGCTGCTACTGGCCCGCCGGCTGATGCCCGCCGCGCCGAACCACAAGCTTGGCACCCTCACCGCGTTCGCTAACCTGCCCCACACTGGCAAGGCCCACCGTGCCATGGCCGATGCCGAGATGGCGGCCAACCTGACGGCGCATCTGGCTGACGAACTGCGGCAGAAGCATGGCTTGCGCGAGCTGTCCCATGACTTGCTGTGCAAGTTGCAGAAGGTCCCGGCGGCGAAGGTGAACGAACACCTCAAGCGCTATCGCGGATTCTGAATACACCGCAAATCCCTGTAGGAGCGAGCCTGCACGCGATGGCGGAGYGTCAGTCAACATGGCTGTGAACTCTAAACCGCAATCGCGAGCAGGCTCGCTCCTACAGGGGGGCTGCTGTGTCCTTGGGTTACTTGCCATTCCCTTCGATATGCCCCAACGGCACCCGCTTCTCGATGGCGCTGGACAACACAATCGAGGTCTTGCTGAACCCGAACGTGGCAATCCGGTTGATCAGTTCTTCCAGTTCCGGCATCGAGCCCACCGCTGCTTGCATGATCACGCACGGGTCGCCGGTCACCCGATGGCATTCAGTCAGTTGCGGGATTTTGATCAGGTCGTCGTAGGCTTTCTGGTTGCCGTGCTGGTTCAGGCGCAGTTCGATCACGCACTGGATCGGCAGGCCGAGCTTGGCCATGTCGACCTTCGCCTGATAACCGGTGATCACGCCGCTGGCTTCAAGCTTGGCCACGCGCTCGGCCACGGCCGGGGCGGACAGGTTGACCTTGCGCGCCAGCTCCGCGTAGGACGCGCGACCGTTTTCCAGCAGGGCGCTGAGCAGCATGCGGTCGTATTTGTCCATGGAGCGGCTCCTGAAAATGACTGACTTTCGAAAACATGGTTTATCGCAAAAAACTCCGTGTTTTGAAAAGTGTACCGGTGCGATAAACAGGTTTTGTAACTTATTTTCCGTCGTTGGCCTTTCTAGAATAGCCGTTCACTTGTCTTGCCTGCGAGCTGCTCCCCATGCCTGGCCTCCGTCGTTTTCCCTTACCGTTGATCGCTGCCTTTTTCGCGTTGTACGTGATTTGGGGCTCGACCTACCTGGTGATCCGCATCGGCGTGGAGTATTGGCCGCCGCTGCTGCTCGCCGGGATCCGCTTTGTCATTGCCGGGACCTTGATGTACGCCTTCCTGCGCTGGCGCGGGGCACCGGCGCCGACTTGGGTGCAATGGAAAGCCGCCGGGATGATCGGCGTCTTGCTGCTGGCGTGCGGTAACGGTGCGGTCAGTGTGGCCGAGCATACGGGCGTGGCTTCCGGGGTGGCGGCTTTGGCAGTGGCGACGGTGCCGCTGTTTACCTTGCTGTGTGGATATTTCTGGGGCGCACGTAATACCCGTCTCGAATGGGCCGGGATTGTCCTCGGCTTGATCGGCATCGCCATGCTCAACCTCGGTTCCAACCTGCAGTCGAGCCCGCTGGGCGCGGCCCTGCTGATTTTCGCGGCGGCGACCTGGGCCTTCGGCTCGGTGTGGAGCAAGCACTTGCCGCTGCCTCAGGGCGCAATGGCCAGTGCCGTGGAAATGCTGGTGGGCGGCGTGGTGCTGCTGATTGCCAGCGCAGTCAGTGGTGAACACCTGGAAAAGGTGCCGCCGATCGAAGGCTGGGCCGCGCTGGCCTACCTGACCGTGTTCGGTTCGATCATCGCTTTCAACGCCTACATGTACCTGTTGAAGCACGTGCGTCCGGCTGCGGCCACCAGTTATGCCTACGTCAACCCGGCGGTGGCGGTGTTGCTGGGGATCGTGTTTGTCGGCGAAACCATCGGTATCGAAGAAGCCCTGGCGATGGCGGTAATCATCAGCGCCGTAGTATTGATTGGCCTGCCGCAGTGGCGTCGCACGCCAGCGCGGCCAGTGGTGGCGACGGCAGTACCGACAGAATCCCGTGTGAATTAGGGTAAACTGCGCGCCATTGCATCTTGTTTTGCACACTTGTTTTGAACAACCCGCGCTGAATTTTCCTACGGTACTCCCATGACTTTCGCCACCCTTGGCCTGATCGAACCCTTGCTGCGCTCCCTCGAGAAGCTCGGCTACCAGACTCCGACGCCGGTTCAGGCGCAAGCCATTCCGGCGGTGCTGGCCGGTCGCGACCTGATGGCCGCGGCCCAGACCGGCACCGGCAAGACCGCCGGTTTCGCCTTGCCGCTGTTGCAACTGCTGGCCATGGAAGGGCCGAAAGTCACCGCCAACTCGGTGCGCGCGCTGATCCTGGTACCGACCCGCGAGCTGGCTGAACAGGTTCACGAAGCCGTGCGCCAGTACGCCGAAAACCTGCCGCTGCGTACTTACGCGGTGTACGGCGGCGTCAGCATCAACCCGCAAATGATGAAGCTGCGCAGCGGCGTCGACCTGTTGGTGGCGACCCCGGGCCGCTTGCTCGACCTGTTCCGCCAGAACGCGCTGAAGTTCAACCAGCTGCAAACCCTGGTGCTGGACGAAGCCGATCGCATGCTCGACCTGGGCTTTTCCGAAGAGCTGGCGAACATTTACCGCGCGCTGCCGAAGAAACGTCAGACGCTGCTGTTCTCCGCGACCTTCTCCGATGACATCCGCCTGCTCGCCGGGCAAATGCTCAACGACCCGCTGAGCATCGAGGTCAGCCCGCGCAACGTTGCGGCCAATACGGTCAAGCAATGGATCGTGACGGTGGACAAGAAGCGCAAGCCGGAGCTGTTCGTGCACCTGATGCGCAAGGGCAAGTGGAAGCAGGTGCTGGTGTTCGCCAAGACCCGCAACGGCGTGGACGCGCTGGTGGAGAAACTTCAGGGCCTGGGCATCAATGCCGACGGCATCCACGGCGACAAACCCCAGGCGACCCGTCAGCGCGCACTGGACCGGTTCAAGGCGAGTGAAGTGCAGATTCTGGTCGCCACCGACGTAGCCGCCCGTGGTCTGGATATCGAAGACTTGCCGTTGGTAGTGAATTTCGACTTGCCGATCGTCGCCGAAGACTACATCCACCGCATCGGTCGTACCGGCCGCGCGGGTTCGACCGGCGAGGCGATTTCCCTGGTGTGTGCCGATGAAGTGAATCTGCTGTCGGCCATTGAGATGTTGACTCGCCAGACCTTGAAGCGGCAGAACGAGCCGGACTTCGAACCTGAACACCGCGTGCCGGATACCGATGCCAGTGGTCAGGTGATCAAGAAGCCGAAAAAACCGAAGAAGCCCAAGGCGTCCGGTGGTGGCGGTGGTAAACGCAATCTGGGTCGGTGGGTTGATAGCGGAGAGGTTGCGCCGGCAGAGCCTTCGATCAAACCTGTGCGCAAGGTGCCGGTGTTCAATACCGGGCCGCGTAAGCGCAAGCCTTGATTACACTCTGCGTCTGTTAGGCCGCCATCGCGAGCAAGCTCGCTCCCACAGGGGGATTTGTGAACAACGCAGACCCCTGTAGGAGCGAGCCTGCTCGCGATGGAGGCGCCTCGGTCTTCAGCCCTTGCGTTGCAACCACTCAACCATTCCAAGTCCGGCCGCTCGCCCACTGGCGAAACACGCGGTCAGCAGATAGCCGCCCGTCGGCGCCTCCCAATCGAGCATTTCCCCGGCGCAAAACACACCCGGCATTTGCTTGAGCATCAATCGCTCATCCATCGCCTCGAACACCACACCGCCCGCGCTGCTGATGGCCTCGTCCAGTGGACGGGTTTTCACCAGGGTCAATGGCAATGCCTTGATCGCGTTGGCCAGCAAGGCCATGTCGGCAAAGCAGTCGGCGCTGGTCAGTTCACGCAATAGCGCCGCTTTTACCCCATCGATACCCAACTGACTGTGCAGGTGCTTGGCCATGGAGCGCGATCCCCGGGGTTTGCTCAACGCCGCCGCAACTTTATCCACAGGCCGGCCCGGCAACAGGTCCAGATGAAGGGTTGCCGAGCCGTGCTGGTTGATCGCCTCGCGGATCGGTGCCGACAGGGCGTAGATCAAACTGCCCTCGATCCCGGTGGCGGTAATCACACATTCGCCGAGCCGTGGCACGTCGTCGTTAAGGCCGATGGCGATGTTTTTCAGCGGCGCGCCGGCGAATTTGCTGACCATCAAGTCGCTCCAGGCCTGCACCTCGAAGCCGCAATTACTTGGCTGCAACGGCGCCAGTCCTACGCCCTGTTGCTCCAGTGGCAGCATCCACGCGCCGTCCGAGCCCAGCCGCGACCAACTGCCGCCACCGAGGGCGAGCAGGGTGGCATCGGCTTGCACGGTTTTTTCGCCTTCCGGGCTGTCGATGCGCAATCCGCCACGCTCGTCCCAGCCGAGCCAGCGGTGGCGGGTGTGGATAACTACGCCGCTGTCGCGCAGGCGCTTGAGCCAGGCGCGCAGCAGCGGCGCGGCCTTCATGTCGGTGGGAAATACCCGGCCGGAACTGCCGACGAAAGTTTCGATGCCCAGGTCATGAATCCACTGACACAGCGCATCGGCACCGAAGCCGCGCAGCAGCGGGGCGATCTGCGGGGCGCGTTCGGCGTAGCGCGAGAGAAACGCCGGGTAGGCTTCGGAGTGGGTGATGTTCATGCCGCCGACGCCGGCCAGGAGGAATTTTCGTCCCACCGAAGGCATGCCGTCGTACAGGTCGACCTTGATCCCGGCCTGGCTCAACACTTCGGCCGCCATCAGACCGGCGGGGCCACCGCCGATGATGGCGACGTGAGGGGGGRGGGCTGGCGAGGATTGGGTCATGGGGTGCGCTGCGGTCTGGCGGGATAAGCCGGGCATTCTACCAGCCCCGTCCCCTGTGGGAGCGAGCTTGCTCGCGATGGCGGCGGTACATTCAGCATCTGTGGGCCTGACAGGCCGCTATCGCGAGCAGGCTCACTCCTACAGGGTTTAGAGGTGTCTTTGAAAGGGTGGTTAAAAAACGACCATCTCTCTGTAGCCTATAAGCCGTGTGGCCTGTAGTCCCTTTCACTCAGGTTATCCACAGGCAGCTCCACAGGCATTGTGGGTAAAGCATCCACAACTCAGTGACAACCTGATGACTGCCAGACGCGCTGCGCGCTGTGATGGAGGATGCCGTGACGGCGGGCCAGGGCCTGGCGGTCCTTGCTGTAGCCGCCGCCGATTACCCCGACCAGCGGAATGTCGCGGCCCAGGCAATGGCGCATCACGCTTTCATCGCGGGCGCCGACGCCTTCGTCTGTCAGCTTCAGATAACCCAGGGCGTCGTCCTTATGCACATCGACTCCGGCGTCATACAGCACCAGATCCGGCTGGTAGAGCGGCAGCAGGTAGTTGAGTGCATCGTCCACGACCTTCAGGTAATCGGCATCGCCCATGCCCTTGGGCAGCGCAATGTCCCAATCACTTTCAGCCTTGCGCG
Source organism: Pseudomonas sp. P5_A2_2 (assembly GCF_054177685.1). Taxonomy (NCBI): domain Bacteria; kingdom Pseudomonadati; phylum Pseudomonadota; class Gammaproteobacteria; order Pseudomonadales; family Pseudomonadaceae; genus Pseudomonas; species Pseudomonas sp. P5_A2_2. Next base: position 14,361 of record NZ_JBGCUL010000021.1, on the reverse strand, counting down.
CAGGAAAATTCTTTTCGCAGTGCAGGGAAACGGTCACCGCTTCCGGGGTGTTGTGCAGGATCCGTGCAGTCCCGTCGCCCTGATGCACGTCGCAATCGAAGATCAGCACCCGATTCACCCGGCCACTTTCCAGCAGGTAATGGCTGATCACCGCCAGGTCATTGAAGATGCAGAATCCAGCCGGGTAGTCGTAGTGCGCATGGTGGGTGCCGCCGGCCAGGTGACAGGCCAGGCCATGCTCCAGCGCCTGCTCGGCCGCCAGCAACGAGCCACCAACCGCCCGCACCGTGCGCCGGGCCAGGGCTTCGCTCCAGGGCAGGCCGAGGCGGCGCTGGTCTTCGCGGGACAACTCGCCACTCATGTAGCGTTCGATATACGAAGGGTCATGGGCGAGGGCGAGAATCTCTGCGGGGCACAGATCCGGGCGCAGCAAATCAGCGTCACTTGTCAGGCCGCTGTCCACCAGGTGATCGCGCAACAGGCGGAACTTGTCCATGGGAAAGCGGTGATCCGCCGGAAACTCGGGGCTGTAGTCTTCGTGATAAATCAGCGGGAGCGGCATGATGATTTCATTCAGGAATGAGAGACGGATCCTACCAGCGTTGTAGACTTGCGACATTGAAATGGGGGGGCGGGGCACGATGGAGCCAATACTGGAGCTTGAAAGCGCTCGACTGCTGTTGCGCCAGTGGCGCGATGAAGATTTAGCGGACTTTGCGGCGATGTGTGCCGATCCGCAGGTGATGCGCTATTTCCCGGCAACCTTGAGCCGGCTGGAAAGCGCATCATTGATCGGGCGAATCCGTGGTCATTTCGCCGAGCACGGTTATGGTCTTTGGGCCTTGCAGCGAAAGGACTCTGGCCAGTTCATCGGGTTTACCGGGCTGAGCGTGGTCGGATTCGACGCGCCTTTCACCCCCGCCACGGAAATCGGTTGGCGCCTGGCCCGCGAGCACTGGGGCCTCGGTTATGCCAGTGAAGCGGCCTGGACCGCTCTGCGCTGCGGGTTCGACCGCTTGCCGCTGAAAGAGGTTGTGGCCTTCACGACGCAAACCAATCTGCCGTCAGAGAAAGTCATGCAGGCCATCGGCATGCACCATGATCCGGCGTATGACTTCGATCACCCGCGACTCGAGGCCGATCATCCGTTGCGTCGGCATGTGCTGTATCGCATCAGCCGCGAACAATGGCTGCAAACCTTGCATGGATAACCTGACACGGACGTTTACAATGGCCCTCATGGGCCCGGTCCAGAAACTGAACCGACCGTTGCAGCCAAGGCTGCGCGGCAATGTTTTGCGTGAGGAGCATCTGAATGAGCCAAGTGTTGGATGATCTGGTCGACCTGCTGACCCTGGAACCGATCGAAGAAAACCTGTTCCGCGGCCGCAGCCAGGACCTGGGTTTTCGTCAGTTGTTCGGTGGTCAGGTGCTCGGCCAGTCGCTGTCGGCGGCCAGTCAGACGGTTGAAGAGGCGCGCCATGTGCATTCGATGCACGGCTATTTCCTGCGTCCGGGCGATGCCGGGCTGCCGGTGGTGTATCAGGTTGACCGGGTGCGTGACGGTGGCAGTTTCAGCACGCGCCGGGTGACGGCGATCCAGAAAGGCCACCCGATCTTCACGTGCAGTGCGTCGTTCCAGTACGACGAGGAAGGCTTTCAGCACCAGAGCGAAATGCCGGTCGTGGTCGGTCCGGAAAATCTGCCATCGGAGCTGGAGATCACCCAGCAACGCGCGCATCTGATCCCCGAGAAAATGCGCGAAAAGCTGTTGTGCCCCAAGCCGATCGAATTCCGCCCGGTGACCGAGAAAGATCCCTATAACCCGCTGCCGTCCGACCCGGTCAAGTACGTCTGGTTTCGCGCCGACGGGGCTTTGGCCGATTCGCCGGCGCTGCATAAGTATTTGCTCGCCTACGCATCGGACTTTGGCTTGTTGACCACCTCGATGCAGCCCCACGGCAAGTCGGTGTGGCACAAGGACATGCAGGTCGCCAGCCTCGATCACGCACTATGGTTCCATCAGGATCYGCGTGCCGATGACTGGTTGCTCTACGCGATGGACAGCCCGTGGGCCGGCAACTCGCGTGGGTTCTCCCGTGGCAGCGTATACAACCGCGCCGGGCAACTGGTGGCCTCGGTCACTCAGGAAGGCTTGATCCGTCATCGCAAGGACTGGGCATGAGCCTGGCCGACTTGCGTCACTGGGTGTTCGACATGGACGGCACCCTGACGGTCGCCGTGCACGACTTCGCGGCCATTCGCGTGGCGTTGGCGATCCCTGCCGAACACGACATCCTGACCCACCTCGCCGCGCTGCCGGCCGATGAAGCCGCAGCCAAACATGCGTGGCTGCTGGAGCATGAGCGGGACCTGGCCCTCGGTTCGCAACCGGCACCGGGCGCAGTGGAGTTGGTGCGCGAGCTGGCCGGGCGCGGTTATCGCCTGGGCATTCTCACGCGCAATGCCCGGGAGTTGGCGCATGTCACGCTGGAGGCCATTGGCCTGGCCGACTGCTTTGCACTGGAGGATGTGTTGGGCCGCGATGATGCTCCGCCCAAACCGCATCCGGGCGGGCTGCTGAAACTGGCCGATGCGTGGAAGGTGCCGGCGAGCGAGATGGTGATGGTCGGTGATTACCGCTTCGATCTCGATTGCGGGCGAGCGGCGGGTGCACGCACGGTGCTGGTGAATCTGCCGGATAATCCATGGCCGGAATTGACCGACTGGCATGCGGCGGATTGTGTGGAGTTGCGGCAGATGCTGTTGGCTTGAAGAGTTTGTCGCCTGCTAAATCGCCATCGCGAGCAAGCTCGCTCCCACATGTGATCTCTGGTGTTCACAAATGATGTGTTCACCGCAAAATCCTTGTGGGAGCGAGCTTGCTCGCGATGGCGTCAGATCAGGCAGTACATAACCTACTGACCAAACAAAGCCTTCTGCCCCTGCGGCGAGATAAACATCCCATCCCCGTCATGCCCGACTCCTGGCACTTCAACCAGTTGCTGCTTCAACCCTTGCGGTTGCAGCCGCTTCAGATAATCAAAGTAAAAACGCCCGCGCGCCAATCGATACGGCCCTTGCGCCCTGGCCTCACAGCTCTTGTCCAGCGCCGGATGATTCGGGTCGGTGTCCTGCTGGCCCAGTAGATAAACGATGTCACGCTTGAGGTACTTTTCCTGCAGTTGTGCGGGAGTTTGTCCTTCGGCGTAAGCGGGCAAATCCGTCAACCCATATTTCCAGCGATTGAACTGCGGGCACCCCGCGTGGCTGAACGCCACGGGCCGGCGCTCATCGAAATAAGCGTAGGAGGACGGATTGGCGATCACGTAGCGCACCTGCACGCCAGCCGCATCGAGGCCGGACTGCGCGTGACCGAGCAATGCATAGCGCTGAACCACCTGCGCGCCGCCGGAGTGCCCGGCGATGACGATTTGCTTCACCTCCGGAAACTGCTGGCGGTCACCCAGGCGGGCGATGATTTCGTCGAGCGCGGCGTAGGAACTCAGCCGAAACGGCGCCGTGGACTCTCCGCCGGCCATCCACTCATTGTCTTGCCAACGCAAAACCGTGTCGGCCACCGGATGGACCGCAACGTCGGTTTCATTGAGAAACTGCGGGGCGATCACCAGTGTCATCGCGCTCTGTCCGGCGAGTTCGGCGGCGTGTTCGCCGCTTTGCAGATAGGTTTGCGCATTGCGCGARCGCCCGTGGATGAGGATCAGCACCCGTTCGATCTTTGCCGGGGCGGGGCTGATGCCCACCGCTATTTCACCTGATTTCAACAGCAGGCGCCCGGGGCTGAGTTCCTTGACGCCATGTTCCGCAGCCTGGGCACTTGCGCTAACGATCAGTACAGCCAGCAACCAATTCTTCATTTACAGATTTTTCGTCGCAAAGGTATCGCACTGGCTTACCTGGCCTTGGGCGAAACCGGTTTTGAACCAGCGCACCCGTTGCGCCGACGTACCGTGGGTGAACGAGTCCGGGACCACGCGGCCCTGACCCTGTTGCTGCAAACGATCGTCGCCGATGGCATTCGCTGCGTTCAATGCTTCTTCAATGTCGCCCGGCTCCAGCCAGTTCAGGCGCTTCTGCGCATTGTTGGCCCAGACGCCGGCCAGGCAGTCGGCTTGCAGTTCCTGACGAACCAGCAACCCGCCGTCGCCTTCCATCTGCCGGCCTTGTTGGCGTGCGGCCTGAATTTTCGCGGAAACCCCGAGCAATGTTTGCACATGGTGTCCGACTTCGTGAGCGATCACGTAGGCCTGGGCGAAGTCGCCCGCGGCGGAAAAGCGTTGGGACATTTCCTGGAAGAACGCCATGTCCAGGTAGACTTTCTGGTCGGCCGGGCAATAGAACGGGCCGGTCGCCGAGGTGGCCAGGCCGCAGGCCGAATTCACGCGGTTGCTGAACAGCACCAGGGTCGGGTCCTTATATTGGCGGCCGGCCTGCTGGAATATCGCACCCCAGGTGTCCTCGGTGTCGCCGAGGATTGAACGCACAAATTCCGCGCCTTCATCATTGGCCGGTGGCGCCTTGCGAGTCTGGTGGGTGGCGGGCGCCGATTGCTGCTCCATTTGCCCGGTCAGTTGGCCGAGGATTTGCAGCGGGTCCTGGCCGGTAATCCAGCCAATGCCGACGATCAGGAGGATCGCCGTCAGGCTCAGGCCTTTGCCACCGCCAAAACGCACGCTACTGCCACCGCTGGCAACATCATCGTCACGGGCGTCGACTACGTTGTCGCTGCGTCGGCCTTTTTTCCATAGCATGTGGGAATCCTCTTCTGTTCCGGGTAAAGCTCCGTGCGATGAGTGTTGCTGCCAAGTGGGAGCAGCGCCAGTCCGGTTGTCTGACTGCCGGTTGGGCGACTGGTTCCGAATTTTGCTTCGTGGGGCTTCTCTTCTAGAATCAGCCAAATTTTGTTTGGGGCCTACCATGGCTGGCAGTCAGATCGAACGTGTCTTCAGCGTGCTGGAAAGCCTGACCGGTGAACCGCAGGGTTTGCCGATGCAGACGTTGGCCGAGCAACTGGAAATCCCTAAAAGCGCGACTCATCGGTTGCTCGCCGAACTGATTCGCCTGGGTTACGTGCGGCAGAATCCGGACAACTTGCGCTATCACCTGTCGACCAAACTGGTGGCCATGGGCTTTCGATACCTGTCCGGCAGCGGTGCGGATATCGTTCAGCCGGTGCTCGATCGACTGGCCGGGGAAACCGGTGAATTGGTGCGTCTGGGGGTGATCCAGGGTGAGCGACCCGTCTGGATCGCCAAGTCCCAAGGCGCCCGCTCGGGTCTGCGCTACGACCCGGACATGGGCCGCGATGCACCTTTGTTCTACACGGCTTCCGGGCATGCGTGGCTGGCGTGCATGAGCGATGCCGAGGCGCTGTCGCTGGTCGAGCGGCAAGGGGCCGAATTGCCTCGGGACATCGGGCCTAATGCACCGCGTTCGAATATTGAACTGCTGGAGCGCTTGCGTCTGGCGCGGGAGCAAGGCTACGCCTGGGTCGAGGAAAGTTCGGCGGTGGGCACCTCGGCGATTGCCGCCGTGGTCCGTCATCCACTGGATGGGCGGGTTATCGGCGTGCTCAGTATTGCCGGGCCAAGCGCGCGAATGCCCGGTGCGCGCTTGCATGAGTTGGCGTCGACCTTGTTGAAGTATGCCGAAGAGCTTTCGCTGGCGAGCCAGGCGTCAGAGTTGTTCTATTGAGCGTGATGTCTGCTTGAATAGAGCGTGCGGTATTCGCACACTTTCTTGAGTCATTGATGTCGTAAAGTGGAACCAGGTTCTAAATTATTCCGGTCTCGCCTCCACTCATAAAAGGACTTCGTCTTGACGTCGCCCAGTAGCACCCCGCTTTCCGGCGTCAATCAGCCCTTCAAAGGGATCCTGCTGATCGTTGTCGCGACCTTCCTGTTTTCCAGCCACGACGCCTTCTCCAAATATCTCTCGGGTTTTTATCCCATTGTCATGGTGGTCTGGGCGCGTTACGTGGTTCACACCTTGCTGATGGCCGGGATTTTCCTGCCGCAATCCGGGCTGCGAGTGCTGCGTACCAAACGGCCATTGCTTCAGCTGATCCGGGCGCTGTGCCTGCTGGGTACCAGTCTGTTGTTCACCACAGGCTTGATGTACATCCCGCTGGCCGAGGCTACATCGGTCAACTTCCTCGCTCCGGTGCTGGTCACCGCGTTGTCGGTGCCGCTGCTTAAGGAACGAGTGACACGAGGGCAATGGCTGGCGGTGATATTCGGTTTTAGCGGGGTGCTGATCATCGTTCACCCCGGCGGTGATCTGTTTACCCCGGCGGTGTTGCTGCCGTTCTGCTCGGCACTGTTTTTCTGCTTCTATCAATTGCTGACACGCAAGCTCAGCGAGATCGACAGCCCGACCACCAGCAACTTCTTTGCAGGCTTGTGCAACACGCTGGTGATGAGTGCGCTGGTGCCGTTCTTCTGGCAGACGCCGAACCTGATGCATGGCGCGATGATGCTGGCGCTGGGGGCCTGCGGGATGACGGCACACCTGTTCCTGACCCAGGCTTTCCGCCTCGCGGCACCGGCACTGCTGGCACCGTTCAGCTATTGCCAGATCATCTTCGCCGGCCTGCTGGGCTGGCTGCTGTTTTCCCATACGCCGACACTGACCACCGTGCTCGGCATTGCCGTTATCTGCTGCAGCGGGTTGGCAGCAGCGTGGCAGCAAAGCCGCCGCTAAAAAAACTGTGGGAGCGAGCAGGCTCGCTCCCACAGGGGCATGGCGCCGAACGTTAGTCGGTAACGGTCGGAATCTTGCGCGGTGCCATGAAGTACATCCAGGTCAGCGCAATGAAGTACATCGCCGGAATCATGGTGAACAGCACGGTGTAGTTGTTGTTGGTGACGGTCAGGATATGGCCGACCAACTGGGTCATGAACATCCCGCCAATCGCCGCACACATGCCGCCGAAGCCGAACACCGTACTCATCATGTGCTTGGGCGTGTAGTCCATCACCAGGCTCCAGATGTTTGCAGTCCAGGCCTGGTGTGCGCCGATGGCCAGGGAGATGGCGAACACCGCGACCCACAGGTTGCTGGAGCCGGCCGCCATGATCACGCCGATGATGCAGCAGGCGAACAGGAACATGGACATCAGTCGCGCCTTGATCGGGTTGACTCCGCGACCGATCAGGAATGAGGAGAGGATGCCGCCGCCAACGCTACCGAAGTCGGCAGTGAGGTAGATGATGATCAGCGGAATGCCCATCTGGGTGACGTTGATGCCCAGGTTGTATTGCTGATTGAGGAACGGCGGCAGCCAGTACAGGTAGAACCAGAACACCGGCGCGGTCATCGAATAGGCGAGGGCGAAGGCCCAGGTGCCACGCATGCGCAGGATTTTCGAGAAGGGTACGCGGGTTTGTTCCGGCTCGACTTCGTTCTGGATGTAGTCCAGCTCCGACTGTTTGACGCTCGGGTGATCTTCCGGGTTGAAGTACTTCAGGCCCCAGAACAGCAGCCAGATCCCGCCCAGTGCCGACATGCACAGGAACGCGGCTTGCCAGCCCCAGACGTGCAGGATCAGTGGCAGCAGCATCGGCGTGAACATCGCGCCGACGTTGGTGCCAGCGTTAAAGATACCGGTGGCCACGGCGCGCTCGCCGGCCGGGAACCACAGGCGCGTGGTTTTCACGCAAGCCGGGTAGTTCGCAGCTTCAGTCAGGCCGAGGATGAAGCGACAAACCATGAAGCCGACCGCCGAAGTGGCCAGACCGTGGGCGCCGGTCGCCAGGCTCCAGAGCAGAACGGCGCAGAAGAACACGCGCTTGACACCGACCCGGTCGATCAACCGGCCCTGCAGAACGAACCCGATGGCGTAACCCACCTGGAACCAGAAGTTGATGTTGGCGTAATCCATCGCCGTCCAGCTCATTTCCTTGGCCAGGATGGGCTGCATCACGCCCAGGGCGGCGCGGTCGATGTAGTTCAGGGTGGTGGCGAAAAACACCAGCGCCAGCATGCCCCAACGGGTTTTGCCGACCGCCATGGCGCCGCGGATTTTGTCGCCGATGCCACCGGCAGTGGTGTTCATGGCCGCAGCCATGCGAGAGCTTTGGGAAGGAATCATGTGTGCCACCCGTTTTTTGAATTTGTTATTTGGTGTTTTGGACATCGCGGCCGGTGCTGCGTGTCCGGACTTAATGTGAGGGCGATGTTGGGCAGTGGACAAAAAATCGTCAATTCGCCAACCACCATTGTGTTCGATAATCGAACACAAAACTAACTGGGTAGTACACTTTAAATTGCCCAATGGACAACCCGGCTCAATAATCCGCTCACTCTTTTAAAAGCGGCGCAAATTCCCTGTAGCCGAAGCCTCCACCGGGAGCCGAAATATGCAGCGTTCCATTGCCACCGTATCCTTGAGCGGTACCCTGCCGGAAAAACTCGAAGCCGTTGCCGCCGCCGGGTTCGACGGCGTCGAGATTTTCGAGAACGATCTTCTCTACTACGACGGTAGCCCACGGGAAATTAAACAGATGTGCGCCGATCTCGGGATCGCCATCACCCTGTTTCAACCGTTCCGTGATTTCGAAGGCTGTCGGCGTGATCGATTGTCGCGCAATCTGGAACGCGCCGAGCGCAAGTTCGACCTGATGCAGGAACTGGGCACTGATCTGGTGCTGGTGTGCAGCAACGCCTCGGCCGAGTCCATCGGTGATGAACAAATTCTGGTCGACGATTTGCGGCTGCTGGCTGAACACGCCGGGGCACGCGGCCTGCGCATCGGTTATGAAGCGCTGGCCTGGGGCCGGCATGTGAACACATATCAACAGGTGTGGAACATCGTGCGGCAGGCCGATCACCCCAGCCTTGGCGTGTTGCTGGACAGCTTTCACACCTTGTCGCTCAAGGGCGATCCAAGTGCTATCGCCGAGATTCCCGGCGACAAGATCTTCTTCGTGCAAATGGCTGACGCGCCGATCCTGGCCATGGACGTGCTGGAGTGGAGCCGGCATTTTCGCTGCTTCCCGGGCCAGGGTGAATTCGACCTGCCGGGGTTCCTCGCACCGATCATCAAGAGCGGGTACACCGGGCCATTGTCGCTGGAAATCTTCAACGATGGTTTCCGCGCCGCGCCGCCACGGGCCAATGCCGCCGACGGCTTGCGCTCGTTGTTGTACCTGGAAGAGAAAACACGCGCGCGTCTGGCGCAGGAAGCCAAGCCTGCGGCCAACCCCGGGATTCTGTTCGAAACGCCCAAGGCCAGCGAGTACAACGGCATCGAGTTTCTGGAGTTTGCCGTGGACGAAAGCCTCGGCGCCAAGCTTTCCCTTTGGCTGGAGCGACTAGGTTTCGTCAAGGCCGGTCAGCATCGTTCCAAGAGCGTCAGCCTGCTGCGCCAGGGCGATATCAACCTGATCCTGAACTCGGAGCCTTACTCCTTCGGCCACAGCTTTTTCGAAGCCCACGGCCCGTCATTGTGTGCCACCGCCGTGCGGGTCAAGGACAGCGCCAGCGCATTGGCCCGAGCCGTGGCCTACAAGGGCCAGCCCTATCGCGGGTTGGTCGGCCCCAACGAATTGGAACTAGCGGCCGTGCGTGCGCCGGATGGTAGCCTGATCTATCTGGTGGATCAGCACGCCGATGTTTATGGCACCGACTTCAATCTGTACCCGCAAGCGCTGGTCAGCGGTGGCCTCAAACGCATCGACCACATGGCCATGGCGCTGCCGGCAGACAGCCTCGACAGCTGGGTACTGTTCTATAAGAGCCTGCTGGATTTCGAGGCGGACGATGAAGTCGTGTTGCCCGATCCTTATGGTCTGGTGAAGAGCCGTGCCCTGCGCAGCCGCGACAGTTCGATCCGCCTGCCACTGAACATTTCCGAAAACCGCAACACCGCGATCTCACACGCGCTGTCGAGTTATCGCGGCTCCGGTGTGCATCACATCGCGTTTGATTGTGATGACATCTTTGCCCAGGTCAGCCGTGCAAAAGAGGCGGGTGTGCCGCTGCTGGATATCCCGCTCAACTACTACGATGACCTGGCGGCGCGATTCGATTTCGACGACGAGTTCCTCAGCGAACTGGCCTACTACAACGTGTTGTACGACCGCGATGCCCAGGGCGGTGAACTGTTTCATGTGTACACCGAGCCGTTCGAGGGGCGATTCTTCTTTGAGATCATCCAGCGTAAAAACGGTTATGCCGGCTACGGCGCGGCCAACGTCGCGGTGCGGCTGGCGGCCATGGCCAAATCCCGTAGCGGCGCATTGCGCCAGGCGAAGTTGTAGGAAATTCGTAAACGCGGGATTAAACGTGGGCCGCGCGRCTTCCTTCACTGTGTTGCGCGGCCCATAATCGCCAGCCTGTGCAGTGATGGCCGTGAGCCCGCAATGACAATGACCTCAGAACTCCCCGCAGCCTCCGTAGAGCCGGGTGCAGAGCCGCGCAAGAGTCGCAAGAACAACCCGGAAAAGACCCGCGAAAACATCCTGCAGGAGGCGATTGTCGAATTCGTCCAGCAGGGGCTTTCCGGTGCTCGCGTCGATGCGATCGCCGAGCGCATCCACACCTCAAAGCGCATGATCTATTACTACTTCGGCAGTAAGGAACAGCTCTACGTCGAAGTGCTGGAGAAGCTTTACGGCGATATCCGCAACACCGAAAGCCGCCTGCACCTGACCGAACTGGCTCCGGTGGAAGCGATTCGGCGGATGGTTGAATTCACCTTCGATCACCATGATCGCAACGTCGATTTCGTGCGCATCGTCAGTATCGAAAACATCCACAACGCCGAGTATGTGAAGCGTTCCGAGGCGATCAGGGCGATGAACAACACCGTACTCGATTCCCTCGATGTGATTCTGCGTCGTGGCGTTGAAGAGGGTGTCTTCCGCGCCGGACTCGTCCCGCTGGACGTGCATCTGCTGATCAGTTCGTTCTGCTTCTATCGCGTTTCGAACCGCCATACCGTGGGTGAGATTTTCCAGATCGACTTGCCGGACGAACGCGTCAAGCAGCGTCATCGGGAGATGATTTGCGAGTCGGTGTTGCGCTACCTGCAAGCCTGATGCGGGGTGAGGGGATTGCCCCCTCACTTCACTCATTCAGCCATTCATGCTCTGGAAATGCTCAAGCATCCGCTGGGCATCAGGCACCACGCCGCTGAACAACTCGAACGCCTTCACCGCCTGAAACACCGCCATGTTGCCGCCGTCCAGCGTCCGGCAACCGATGGCGCGGGCGTTGCGCAGCAGTTCGGTTTCCAGCGGGAAGTAAACGATCTCCGCCACCCACAATTCGGCCCGCAGCAACGCGACCGACACCGGCATGCCCGGCAGTTTTTTCATGCCCATCGGCGTGGTGTTCACCAGGCCGTCAGCCCGGGTCATGGCGCTCGGCAGGTCATACCCAGCCACCGCCCGCCCGACGCCGAAATGCTGATTGAGGTTGTCAGCCAGATCCTGGGCGCGACGGATGTCCACATCGAAAATGCTCAGCTGTTGTACGCCTTCATTCAATAACGCGTGGGCCACCGCAGCACCTGCGCCGCCAGCGCCCATCTGTACGACACGTTCAACGGCAACGCCCTTCAATCCCCGGCGAAAACCCTCGGCAAAGCCCAGGCAGTCGGTGTTGTGGCCGATGCGTTTGCCATCCTTGAACACCACCGTGTTGACCGCACCGATACCGCGGGCTTCCGGCGAAAGTTCGTCGAGCAACGGGATGATTGCCTGCTTGCAGGGAAAGGTGATGTTCAATCCGGTGAAGTTCATGCGCTCGGCAGCCATCAGCAGGTCGGGTAGAGCGTTGCTGTCGAGTTTCAACGAATCGAGGTCAATCAAGCGATAGAGGTAACGCATTCCCTGGGAATCGCCTTCATGCTCGTGTAAGGCTGGTGTGCGGGAAGCCTGGATGCCGGCGCCGATCAGCCCGGCCAGTATCACGTTGTTCTGAGTCACGGCGATCACCCCTTCAAACGATGGCTGAAGTGTTCCAGCGCCAGGCGATAGCCGTGGCCGCCAAAACCGGCCAGCACGGCGGTGGCAATGGCGGATACGAACGAGTGGTGGCGAAACGGCTCGCGGGCGTGGACGTTGGACAGGTGGACTTCGATCACCGGCAGTTCGCTGGCGACGAGGGCGTCGCGGATGGCGACCGAGGTGTGGGTCCACGCGGCAGGATTGATGACGATCCCGGCGCAGCGACCACGGGCGGCGTGAATCCAGTCGAGCAATTCGCCTTCATGGTTGGTCTGGCGAAACTCCACTGCCAGACCGAACTCTTCAGCGGCGCGTGCGCACAGGGCCGAAATGTCCGCCAGGGTTTCGTGGCCGTAGGTCGCCGGTTCACGGGTGCCGAGCAGGTTCAGGTTCGGGCCGTTGAGCACCAGAACGATAGGGGACATCGGAATCTCTCCACTTATTATTTTTGGAATCGGCCGAGGTTTTCGGCCTGTGGAGATAAATTGTACTAACTAGTTAATTTGGTCAATTGAAGTGAAGGCACGCTGGCTGGTTGTGGGCGGTGATCGGACACTTTCGGTGTTCAGCGCGGCAAATGCTCCACCAGAAAATCAATGAACGCCCTCAGGCGCAGCGGCACATGACGACTTTGCGGGTAAAGCAGCGTGAATGGCCGCGAGCGCCCGCCATAGGGCTTGAGTACTTCCACCAGCGAGCCGTCGGCCAGTTCCTTTTCCACGATAAAACGGTAGGTCTGAAACAACCCCGCCCCGTGTTTGGCCAGGGTCACACCGCCCAGTACATCGTCGGAACAACTGAGGTTGCCCTCGGCCAGAATCTCCCGGGGCACGCCTTCATCGTTGAACAACCAGGCAATGCGTCGGCCGCTGCTGGGCAATTCGTACTGAATGCATTCGTGGTTTTCGAGGTCGTCGAGGGTTTGCGGGGTGCCGGCCCGTTTCAGGTAATCAGGGCTGGCGATCAACACCAGGGCGGCGTCTTCCAGCTGTCGGGCGATCAGGCCGGAGTCCGGGATGGCTCGCACACGAATCGCCATGTCGTAGCCTTCGCCGACGAAATCGATGTTGCGATTACTGATGTGCGACTCGACCTTCACCGCCGGATAACGCGCCCGAAATTCGGGCAACAGCGGCAGGATTCGATGATGCGCGTAGGTGGTCGGAATACTGATGCGCAAAGTACCGGACGGCACTTGCTGCTGGCCCATCACCTCACGCTGGGCCTCGACCAGTTGCGCCAGGGCCTGGCGGCATTCCTCGTAATAGCGGCGACCACTGTCGGTCAGCTTCACGCTGCGGGTGGTGCGCGCAAACAGGCGCACACCCAGGCGCTCTTCCATACGCGACACCGAACGGCTCACGGCAGCGGGCGTGACGCCTGCCACCAGCGCCGCGGCAGTAAAACTGCCGGCCTCGGCGGCCAGGCAAAACAGCTCGATGCTGCCCAACTGAAGATCGTCGAATTGTCGCTGCATGATTGATTACACCAAGGATCAAATGAAGAAGCTGGACCAGTATTTATCAGGTGCCAGTGCCTTAAAGAAAGGATTTCTTACCAATTCGCGTGGTGTTGCGCAGGTTCGGGAATCGCCAGGACGCTAGCCTGAGGGCGGAAGAAATGATTTCACCGGTCAATACCGATGGTCAGAATTTTCCAGGGAGTATCGGATTCTCGGATCCATTAACCTAACGGATGGGTTAGCATGAAGGTATGCAATTACAAAGGACTGTCGGTAGTGATCATGTTGCGAGACGAGCATTGTCCGCCTCATGCGCATGTGGAGGCGGGTACGTGGAGTGCGAGATTCAGGTTCAGCTTTTGGCACAACGGTGTCGAGCTCTGGGATGTAGTTCCGCTTTCGCGTCGGCCACCGTTGGCGGTGCTTGAGGGATTGCGCCAATCGCTCCAGCAACCTGCCCATTTGCGGCGCGCCCGGGGCATCTGGTGGCGAAAATTGCAAACGGCCTGTCTTGATAATCAATTGTGGGACTGGCAAAGCAACGAAGTCGTTGTGGTGAAAAGGGTTGTCAGTACTACCAATATGATTGGATCGGCTTGGTACGAACCTGAATCGAACAAGACGTTGCTGTCCCTGATAGGCGCACAGGAAAGTGTGGAGATCGAGTTATGAAAACGATAAAAGCCAAGGTTCAGGCTGATAATCCCGTAACGGAAAGTCGCCTGGACAAAGCCATCGAACGTGGCGAGTTACGTAGAAAAAATAGCCTGCAAGCGACAGCGGTTACCTATCTGGCCCCCTGTCTGGCCGTCGGCTTCGAAGATGGCAGCGGCGTATTGTTGCCCGTGGCCAACTATCCGGAGTTCGATGATTTCGAGGTCGAGGACTACGCCAGTCTGACTGTCGGCTACGCGGGTACTGCCC
>NZ_JBGCUL010000768.1:0-2179 GCF_054177685.1 Pseudomonas sp. P5_A2_2 | reverse complement strand
CGACGAGACAGCAATTGCAGCGAACGCAGCTTGTCCCGCGAACGGGCAATGGCCACCGACTCGTTGAGTGGAAATACCCCCATCATTTCGAACTGGCGCAGCACTGCGCAGCCATAAAAGGTCACGGACGCACCGATCCGTGGAATCACCGCATCGAAACCCTCCAGCGGCTTGCCGCGGTAGTGGATCTGCGGCTTGTGGCTGGCGATGTTCATGTAGGCGCGCAGGGTGTCGACCACCACCATTTCATGGCCACGCTCGGTACCGGCTTCGACCAGACGACGGGTGGAATACAGACGCGGGTTCCGCGACAGCACAGCGATCTTCATGCAACACCTGTGGAGGAGGTAGATACCGGGAACACCGGCTTGTCTTGTACATACTTGATGCCCGGATTGACCACCAACTGGCCGTGGATCAGAGCTTTGGAGCCGAGCAACAGGCGATAGCGCATGGACTTGCGGCAGGCGAGCGTGAACTCGACCCGCCAGACCCGATCACCAAGGGCCAGGGTGGTGCTGATCACGTATCGCACCTGCGCGTGACCGTTTGAGCTTTTAATGGTTTTCCTTGTCACCAGCGGTGCTTCGCAGCGACGGTGACGCAACTGCACCACCGTGCCCAGGTGTGCCGTGAAACGCACCCACTGCTCGCCGTCGCGCTCGAACGGCTCGATTTCGGTGGCGTGGAGGCTTGAGGTGCTGGCGCCGGTGTCGATTTTTGCCCGAAGGCCCGCGACTCCCAAATCAGGGAGCGCCACCCACTCGCGCAGACCGACAACGGTCAAATGGTCAAATGTCTTCAAAATTGCTCAACCGGTAGAAACCGCGGTGGCCGCAGGCGGCCGAATTCGCGGTATTCACGCAGAATAATGGTTAAAAGGCGACAGATATCTACGGCCCGGATTTCCAGCCCCGCAAGGAGGTTATGGAATGTCAGCATTGTAGCTCGGGCCGGTGAAATTCTTGGTACGAGAGAAACGGTAGTACAGTTCACCAATATTTCAGAATGAGGAAATTCCATGGCACAAAAAAACGAAGAGGACGACAAAGTCCGCCTCGATAAATGGTTGTGGGCTGCACGATTTTACAAAACCCGGGCCTTGGCCAAAGCGGCGATTGAAAGCGGCAAGGTGCATTGCCGGGGTGAGCGCTGCAAGCCCGGCAAGGAACCACGTATCGGCGATGAATTCGTGATTCGTACCGGTTTCGACGAGCGCACGGTGGTGGTCCAGGCGCTGTCGATCGTTCGCCGTGGCGCGCCGGAAGCGCAGTTGCTGTACGCCGAAACCGAAGCCAGCATCGCCAAGCGCGAAAACGCCGCCGCCGAGCGTAAAGCAGGCGCTCTGGGCGTGAGCACCGATGGCAAACCGAGCAAGAAACAGCGGCGGGATCTGTTCAAGTTTCGTGGCAGCAGCAACGAATGATTGACCGGCTCCGTCGATCACCCGGGCAGGCAAAGACTTGTAATTGTGCTTGCGCGTAGCCATATGGGGTAATTCGCCTACCCTGCATGAGCCATTGGCAGTGCCATTCGTCGTAAAGCGCACACAGTCGCCGACCTGTAAGCCATAACCAGGCAGCAAGACGCTATGGCCAGGGCGTAACCTCGAATTTTGTAATCACTTTTGTCACCACTTCAGATACCCAGACTTATGACCGACCTACCGGATAACGACTTCACCCAACGCTTCATCTTCGATGACAGCGACACCCGTGGCGAGCTGGTCTCTTTGGAGCTCAGCTACGCCGAAGTCCTGGCCAAACACGCCTACCCGCAGCCGGTCGCGCAACTGCTCGGCGAGCTGATGGCGGCTGCATCGTTGCTGGTCGGCACGTTGAAGTTCGATGGCTTGCTGATCCTGCAGGCCCGCTCCGAAGGCCCGATCCCGCTGCTGATGATCGAGTGCTCCAGCGAGCGCGACATCCGCGGCCTGGCTCGTTACGAGGCGGACCGGATTGCGCCCGACGCCACCCTGGCCGACTTGATGCCGGATGGCTCGCTGACATTGACTGTCGACCCGAGACACGGTCAGCGTTACCAGGGCGTGGTCGATCTGGATGGCGAAACGTTGTCCGACTGCTTCACCAACTACTTCGTCATGTCGCAGCAGATTGGCACGCGTATCAAGCTCTGCGCCGATGGCCGCCGCGCCCGTGGCCTGTTGCTGCAGCAACTG
>NZ_JBGCUL010000767.1:0-2182 GCF_054177685.1 Pseudomonas sp. P5_A2_2 | reverse complement strand
GCGCTGTATCGCGCAAAAAATGCCGGCCGCAATCGGGTGGAGCCGGGCTGACTATCATTTGTTCCATTTTGTTTAATTCGATGCGATTGCCGTCCGCTCGCAAGGCATTACGTTACACTGTTGCATTATTGTCTTGCGTGTACTGCCTTTCGCCATGAAATATTTTGCTCTGATCGTATCGCTGATCGTGCTTGCCGGCTGTGCCAGCGGTCCCCGTTTCGACACCAGCCACCCTTCGGCCAATTACGACAGCCGCGTGCAGTTTGTGGTGGTGCATTACACCAATGCCTCGCTGGAGCGTTCGTTGCAATTGCTGGCCCACGGTGAAGTCAGCAGCCATTACCTGATTGRCGACGACACGGGTGCCACCATCTACAAGCTGATGGATGAAAATGTGCGGGCCTGGCACGCCGGTGAGAGCGAGTGGGATGGCCGAACCTGGCTGAATTCCAGTTCCATCGGTATCGAAATCGTCAACCCGGGCTTCGAGGACACACCGACCGGACGCGTGTGGCACCCCTACACCGAAGATCAGGTCCAGTCGTTGATCGTATTGCTCAAGGACATCAGCAAACGTCACGGTATAAGGCCTCGCAACATCATCGGTCATAGCGATATTGCGCCGTTGCGCAAGCTGGACCCGGGGCCGCTGTTCCCCTGGAAGCGCCTGGCCGCCGAAGGCCTKGGCATCTGGCCGAACGAACAGTCGGTGGCGCGCCAGCAAATGCAGTTCGCCGAACAGTTGCCGGGCATCAGCTGGTTTCAGGCTCAATTGGCCCGACTGGGTTATGCCTCGCCACAAACCGGCGAGCTCGATGTCGCGACACGGCATGTGATAGCGGCATTCCAGATGCATTTCCGTCCGGCGCGTTTCGATGGCACTCCGGATGCGCAAACTGCAGCGCTACTTTTGGTGTTGAATCAGACAAAATAATGACGCCCGCCCGACGGTCAGGGCTTTTTTCCAATCAGCAGCTATAACTCATTGGTAATCCTTCGGATATTGCACAATGACTGTTGCTCGAGAGACCCTCCGTAGTTGGTTCCATCGCCCCTGGTTCCTGGGGCTGATGTCTACTGTCTTGAGCGCAACGTTATTGATGGCCGGCAGCCTGTTCGTCGCCATTCATCAGGTCGAGCAAAACGAAAGCGAAGAAATGAATGCTCAGGGTGAGCGCTTCCTCGCCCGCCTGGAACAGCTCTTCGGGCAACTACGCGAAAGCCTTGACGACCTTGAAGCGCAGCCGTTGCGTGGCTGCGATGCGGAAATGATCGCGACCTTGCAACAGGTTACGTTCAATTATCGCTTCGTCTACGAAGCCGCCTACATGGACTCCTCGCGAATCTGCTCCAATCGCCCTCGCCAGGAAGGGCTGTCGCTGAGTCGATCGCCAGACATCAAAGGCCCGACTTACAGCTATTGGCTCAACACCACCACCGAACCCGATGAAAACCGCGCCGCGCTGATGCTCGGGCGCGGGAATTTCCGGGTCGCGACCTCTCGTGGACATTTGACCGATATGGTCGACCTGTCGCCGGGCAGCAGTCTGCTGGTGGTCCTTGACCATGGCGCGCGCGCGATTCCGGTGCTGGGCGCTACTCAGATCTGGCCGCCGGCCGAGGCCTGGCCACCGAGAAACCGTGATGCGCTGCAGATAACCCAGACACGCCTGATATACCGCATGCCCACCGACAATCCGGAATATCAATTGGTGTTGATCAGCCCGCGCAGCGGCATGCATATCCCGGCGGTCTGGTGGTGGCTGCTGCCGGCCAGCCTCACGCTGGGCATATGCGTTGGGTTCCTGGTGTTTCTGCTGGTGCGCCAGCGGCAGTCGCTGGACGCCGAACTGACCGGCGCGATTCGCCGTGGCGAGTTGCAGGTGCTGTATCAACCGATCTTCGACCTCGATAGCCGCAACTGTGTCGGGGCTGAAGCGCTGCTGCGCTGGCGCAGGCCGGACGGTACTCTGACCAGTCCCGACCTGTTCATTCCGATGGCGGAGAACACCGGGCAGATTCGCCAGATGACAGACTTCGTCCTGCAACGCCTGCTCGAGCAACTCGGCCAGTTGCTGCGTGCCAACCCGCAACTGTACATCTCGGTCAATCTCGCGGCGTGTGATGTGATGGTTCCGCGGATTGGTCAGGTGATGGCGCGGCTGCTGACCCTGCACCGTGT
>NZ_JBGCUL010000766.1:0-2185 GCF_054177685.1 Pseudomonas sp. P5_A2_2 | reverse complement strand
CCGTACTCGGTGGCCGGGGCCAGTTGATTGGCGATCAACTGGCCGGTGTGGGTGATTTCCTGACGCAGATCCTGGATACGCACGAACGTGAAGAAGCTGATCAGCATCAAGGTCAGCAGCAGTGCAGGGCCGAGGCTGATGAGTTGGGTGCGGGTGCTGATGTCCCAGCGACGGCGCAAGTTCATGGGCGGCGTTCTCCTTCAGCCAGCAACGTGGCGACCGACGCGTCGTTTATCTGTTCGATACCCAATGAACGCGCCACCTGCGGATTGCTCGCGACCTTGAATCGATGGGGATAGTGCGTGCGCGGCCAGGTGGTCGGTGGCCGGTCGAGCAACTCGTCGAGGATCGCCAGCCAGTCGCTCTGATCGCTGTAGGTGCTGGCCAGGCTTGCGGCCTTGACGAAACCTGCGTTGGGTCCGATCAGCGCCATTTGCCGTGAGTAGCTGCTCAGCAGCAGGTTCTTTGCGGTTTGCGGGTTGTACAGGTCGGCATCGTCCAGGCCCAGCAACACGTCGCTGTTATTCAGCAGGGCCTGTAACGGATGACTGTCGTGAATGTTGTCCCAGCGCTGGGTGACCACCTCCAGACCCAAGGGGAGGGCGGCATTACGCAGCTCATTCAACAGAAATTCACTGTGGTTGTGGTAGAGCACGCCGATGCGTTTGGCTTCGGGCAACAGGGTGTGGGCCAAGCGCAACTGGCGGTCCAGTGGTGGATCGCTCCATAGCAGGGAAAGGTGTGCAGGCAGCGTGTTGTTCAAGCGTTGCCGGGCTTGCAGGCGGCTGATGCGCAACACCAGTGTCGCCGGGCCCCGGCTGTCCTGCAGGCGCCAGTCGAGGCTCGGCAGGTCGAGCAGTATCAAGCGGATGTTTTCAGGCAGCTTGTCAGGAATCGGCAAACTCGCCAGTGTCTGGAAGCGTACGTTATCGTTCGGTCGCAACTCGCTCAGGGCCTGGGTGAACGCCCGCACATCGGGGCTGTCTTCGGCACCCGTGAGCAAAATGTCGGCCGCGTTACCCGGCAGGCTACCGAACAAGCTGCTGAACAATAGACAAAGCACGGCCAGCAGCCGGCGCAGGGACGGCGTTTTCCAGGCTGGGCAATACGACATATTAAAGCGCCAGCCCCGGCGAGCTGAAAATCAGCGCCAGTACCAGGGGCGAATGCGGTGAAGGAGCACCCGGAGACACAACACATCCCAGTCAGTGATTGATGGCGCGCATGTTAACCGAGCCGAATGACTTTTCCATTCACGATGTCCGCATTTTCCTCGGTTTTATTGGTCTTCTTCCCACAACTGCCGGTATTTGACGTCGGGGCTGGCCGCCGATGGGCTGCCCCGTATAATGCCGACATCGCCACTGGTATGGATTAACGGATTGCATATGACTGAGCAGCGCCCGATTGCGGTCCTGGGAGGCGGAAGTTTTGGAACCGCCGTGGCTAATCTGCTGGCCGAAAATGGGCTTCAGGTCCTTCAGTGGATGCGTGACCCCGAACAGGCCGAGGCCATGCGGGTCAATCGCGAAAACCCGCGTTACCTCAAAGGCATCAAGATTCTGCCCGGCGTCACGCCGGTCACCGACCTGCAAGCCACCCTGGACGCCTGTGACCTGTGTTTTGTCGCATTGCCCTCCAGCGCGCTGCGCTCGGTGCTGGTGCCGCACGCCGAACGGTTGACCGGTAAATTACTGGTGAGCCTGACCAAAGGCATCGAAGCCCACACATTCAAACTGATGAGCGAGATCCTCGAAGAGATCGCCCCGCAGGCCCGCATCGGCGTCCTGTCCGGACCCAACCTGGCCCGTGAAATCGCCGAACATGCACTGACCGCCACGGTGGTCGCCAGTGAAGACGAAGAACTCTGCCAGCAGGTTCAGGCCGCGCTGCACGGCCGCACCTTTCGTGTTTACGCCAGCGCCGACCGTTTCGGTGTGGAGCTGGGCGGGGCATTGAAAAACGTTTACGCGATCATCGCCGGCATGGCGGTGGCGCTGGGCATGGGGGAAAATACCAAGAGCATGCTGATCACCCGGGCATTGGCGGAAATGACTCGCTTTGCGGTGAATCAGGGCGCCAACCCGATGACCTTCCTGGGGCTTGCGGGCGTGGGCGATCTGATCGTGACCTGTTCATCGCCCAAGAGCCGCAACTATCAGGTCGGCTTCGCCCTCGGCCAGGG
>NZ_JBGCUL010000765.1:0-2186 GCF_054177685.1 Pseudomonas sp. P5_A2_2 | reverse complement strand
CCGAATGACCGAACATCGAAATATAGGTGGCGTAATTAATGAAGCTGCGTTCAACCGGCACGGTACGGCGATGCACATCCACCAGATAGGAAATCGCCTGCAAGACGATAAACGACAGCCCCGCCGGCATGATGACCCGCTGCCAGTCCAGGGGCATGGCGCCGTACCCGGTGAAGGTATCGATCAAGGTGCCGGCAACGATGTTGGCGTACTTGTACCAGCACAGCACCGCCGTGTTGAGCACGATCAGCGTCGCGAGTAGCCGCACGCGGCCCTTGCCATCTTCGCGCAAGGCATCAATCAGCAAGCCGCCGACCCACGCCGTGATCGTCAGCACCACATGCACTGCGAGGAACCGTGGGCTCAACCAGCCATAGAACAGCCAGCTGCCGATCAGTAACGTGACGTTGCGCCAGGCGGCCGGGCACACGGCATAGGCCGCCAGGAACAGCGACAGGAACAACGTCAGAAACTCGAGAGAGGCAAAAACCATGGTGGTGGCGCGATCCGATCAGTGGGCCAGGACGTCAGTCGCGAGCAACAGGTGAGGGCCATTTGCGCCAGGCAGCAGCACAACGCTATAGCGCTCGCCAGCCTTGAGCTGGCCCAGGTCCAGCGGGGCACCGACGTTGGTTTGGGCGCAGACCAATTGCACCGACAGGTTGACCGGGTTGATCGCTCGGCGTTGCACGCTGCCGTCGGCCACCTCCTTGAACAGGTCGGCGTTCTTCCCCGCAGCGCGCAAACCGGCCTGGGTGCACGCTGGATCGGCGCTGATAAACGCCAGCGAGGCCCTCAGGCTATTGAAGTCGTCGGGTTGCTCACGGATGACGACCTGGCGGATACCTTGAGCGCTGTCTGGCAAGGCGATCACACTGGCGAATTCGCCTGCTGCCACCTGGATGTCCAGCGGCTGGCTTTTGCCGTTGCGTTCCAGGGTGCCCTTGATCGGCTGATTGGCGGGCACGGGCAGGTAGTCGGACACGGCATTCGAGCCTTCCAGTTTGAGGCTTGCGCGCGAGCCTTCGGCCAGCAGCTGCAACGGTTGGTCGGCGGCGTTGATAAAGCGCAGGAAGGCCGAGTCCTGATCCGGGCCCGTCGGGTACAGGGCAATGTCGGCGGCCTGGGCGTGCAGGCTCAGCATCAAGGGCGCGAACAGCACCCAGCCACAGGCGGATCGGATCATTTGCCGGCTCCCGCGCTGCTGACGGTGTCGGCGGGCAGTTTGGCCAACGCTCCACCAATCGCATTGCCCCAGGATTGATAACCGGCGACGGTGAAATGCTGCCCATCGGTGGTGATCCACTGCCCGGGTTTGGAGAACGTCAGCGAATCGATGTAAGTGCAAGGCGCCACGTTCGCGGCCAGAAACTGCGACATCAATTGGGTGCGGGCATCATTCTTCTGGTACATGCCACCGGCTTTGCCCCAGGCCGGGCCCACCCAGGCGCAGCGGGTTCCGGTGGCGGCGATGGCCTTGGCCAGGCCAGTGACGTTTTGCCATGCCCAGGCCTTCGGAAACACCGGTTTGTCGTAGGACGCCATGGTGTCGCCGATGACCAGTACCACTAGGTCGGGCTTGTCGGCGGCGATCAGGTCCTGGATCGGTGTGGTGGTTGCCTCGCGCCCCTTGATCACGATCTTGTCGTTGCCTTTGCGCTCGGCACCACAGTCGACCTTCTTGCTGATCAGCCAGTCACCGGCGCTGGCGCCGCAGGCACCGATGGAATGGACCTGGGCGCCTTGGCGAGTCAGGTTGTCGTGCAGCGGCTCCAGCAAATGGTCCGCAAGACTCATATGGCTCTCCCCAAGGACAAGGAGAGTCAGGCCGGCAAGGGCAGAAGTGGGCATCGAAAGCTCCAGAATGATCAGTTGGAATAAGGCGAGGTGTACGGGCTGACCGGCAGGCTCATGGGGCCGCTGATCTCCTCGAACTGGTAGCGCAAGGACAGGGCACCGCTGATTTGTTGGTAGTCGCGGGCGTTGTCCAGGCCCAGATTGGCGCCCARCAGGAAGTTCGAAGCGACCTTGTATTCAGCCGCCGCGGCGACGCTGTAGCCGATCCCGGTTTTGTTTTGCCCTTCGTAGCGCAGGCCCGAGGCCGCCTGCAGGGCTTTGTCGGTCGGGAAATAGTCGACGCTGTCCTGCTCGAAATGCTGCACGCCGACCGAGCCCTTGACTTGATA
>NZ_JBGCUL010000764.1:0-2189 GCF_054177685.1 Pseudomonas sp. P5_A2_2 | reverse complement strand
GCATGGGCATGTCGTCCAGGCTCAATCCGGCGGTGGGAATCGCCGGCAATGAGCGAATCAGAATTTTCCCACTGCGCCAGCGGTTCAATCGCATGTGTTTGACGTAACTGCTGACACACACAGGCACGATCGGCACCCCGGCGGCAATGGCCATCTGAAAGGCGCCTTTCTTGAAGGGCAGCAAATCTTCACCCAGATTACGCGTGCCTTCCGGGAAAACCCAGATCGAGGTGTCTTTGTTTTGCAGGGTGTGGGTAGTGGTCAACATCGAGTTGCGCGCCTTGTGCGCATTGCCGCGGTCGATCAGCACATTGCCGGCCAGCCAGAACAACTGCCCGAACAGCGGCACCCATTTCAGGCTCTTTTTGCCGATGCACACGGTACGGCGGGGCACCACGTTGCCAAACACAAACAGGTCGTAGTTGGACTGGTGATTGGCGATGATCACGCAGCTGTCCGGTTTATCCATCAACGGCCCGACGTCGGCCTTCACCCGCAAACGCAAAATACACATGGCCGGCCATGCGTACAGGCGTGCGCACAGACGGCTGTTGTCCGGATTGAATGGCCGGCACAGGCCGAGAATCACACCCAGCACACCCGCCACGATAAAGTGCAGACCCATCAATGACATACGGAACAAAAACAGCATTTACAGGCCCCACCGGGACAAAAGGTGGCGCAGTGTACGGATGTGCACTGTTTTCGGCAATTGCTCCCAGGAAAGTGGGAGATAGCCGATGTTTGTGCTGATGTTTCCGACCAATCGGTCAGAAGCGATCTAGAGCGGTTACAGAGGTTTAACACAGGTATGTATGAAGAGGCATGTATGAAAAAGCCCGACACGACGGTCGGGCTTTCGTTGCAGCAGATCCGGGCTTAACCCAAATGTTCCTGGTCCTGGATGATTGCGTTGTCCAGGGCCTCCAGCAGCGCTTTGCGTACTTTCAATTTGGTGTTCTTGTGCGCGGTCATGTTGATCTTCTTCAACTGGCGAGCCGCCGCCAGTGCCGCGCCTTGCAGTTCTTCAGCCGAGACCACGACATCAAGGAAACCGGCAGCCACGGCGCCTTGTGGACTGAACATCTCGCCGTTGACCACCGAACGCTGAAGCGCCACTTTGTTCAGGCGATCACGTGCGATCTCAATGCCCGCGTGGTGCATGGTCATGCCGATCTGCACTTCGTTCAGGCCAATGCTGAACGCACCGTCTACGCCAATGCGATAGTCGGCCGACAACAGCAGAAACGCGCCCTTGGCCACCGCATGCCCCGGGCACGCAACGATCACCGGGAAGGGGTGCGACAGCAGGCGGCGGGCCAGGGTCGAGCCGGAGGTCACCAGTGCCACGGCTTCTTTAGGGCCGGCCGTCATCACCTTCAAGTCATAACCACCGGAGAGAATGCCCGGCTGGCCAGTAATGATCACCACCGCACGATCAGTCACGGCCTGATCCAGCGCAGCGTTGAGCTCGGCAATCACATCCGGGGAGATGGCATTGACCTTGCCATTGCTCAAGGTAAGGGTCGCGATACCGTCTTCGAGATGGTAGGAAATCAACTCACTCATGACGCTATTCCTTTCAATAAAGTTGGGCAGACGTTACCCACCGCTGCAGGCCAGGTAAAGCGCTGTGACTGACCCGCCAGTCACCCTTTGCCTGCCCGCCAGGCGCAGCCCGCCGTGCTTGCCGCGCATTCCCCTCTATATAGAAGAGGGCACGAAGCCGGAGATTGGCCGGTTTGCCATGGCCCCGAGCGACCGGAAACGCTGAATCGCGTTAACCGCATGAAAATTCTGAAAAAAATGTTTGCCATCGGAAATGCTTTCGACTACATTAGCGCGCCTCGACAGACAGAACTTGTTTGAAGAGATACGGTGAAGTGTCCGAGTGGCTTAAGGAGCACGCCTGGAAAGTGTGTATACAGGAAACTGTATCGAGAGTTCGAATCTCTCCTTCACCGCCACATTTATACGAAAAAGCCCTGATTATTCAGGGCTTTTTCGTTTCTGCGTTTCTGAAAAAACTCCAGCCCGGCAAATCATTCCATCAGGGATGAAATGGATTGTCGCCCCGTGCCCAATATTTGCCTCACATCCTGGTAGCGATCCGCGAGAATGTTTACCCTGGCATTGCCCAGGATTGCAGCGTGTAGCCCCCCAGGCTCAACTCGGCGCGTACCTCTTCC
>NZ_JBGCUL010000763.1:0-2194 GCF_054177685.1 Pseudomonas sp. P5_A2_2 | reverse complement strand
GAGCTGGTCCTGGGTGTGGACCTGTTTATCCGCGAGAAGAGTCGCCTGCGTTTGTCGCCAGCCGGCTGGAGTTTTCTGGATTACGCTCGACGTATTCTCGACCTGGTTCAGGAGGCGCGCGCCACCGTGGCAGGCGAAGAACCCCAGGGAGCCTTCGCCCTGGGCTCGCTGGAAAGTACTGCAGCGGTACGTATTCCAGAGCTATTGGCCGCCTATAACCAGAAACACGCCAAGGTCGAACTGGACCTGTCCACCGGCCCCTCCGGGACCATGATCGATGGGGTGCTGTCAGGGCGGCTGGCCGCGGCATTTGTCGATGGTCCGGTGTTGCATCCGGCGCTGGAGGGTGTGCCGGCATTCGAAGAGGAAATGGTCCTGATCGCACCGCTCAACCATGAGCCGATTCATCAGGCCAAGGATGTGAATGGCGAAAACATCTATGCCTTTCGCTCCAACTGCTCCTATCGCCATCATTTCGAAAGCTGGTTCGCCAATGGTGCGGCGGTGCCCGGCAAGATTTTCGAAATGGAGTCCTATCACGGCATGCTGGCCTGCGTCAGTGCCGGTGCCGGCCTGGCGCTGATGCCTCGCAGCATGCTCGAAAGCATGCCCGGGTGCACGACGGTCAGCGTCTGGCCGTTGTCGGAGTCGTTCCGCTATCTGCGCACCTGGCTGGTGTGGCGCAGAGGGACGGTGTCGCAGAGCCTGACGATGTTTGTGCGCTTGCTAGAGGAGCGCGGGGTGGTGTTGGTCGAAAAATAGTGGAAAGTTAACGGTCTGCGCTGAAAAACCGGATAATGGCGGCCAAATCGTATAGCTCGTTATTCTGGTAAGCACGCATGGAAATCAAGGTCAACTTTCTCGACAACCTTCGACTTGAGGCCAAGTTCGACGACTTCACGGTGATTGCCGATCAACCCATTCGCTACAAGGGCGATGGTTCGGCACCGGGGCCGTTCGATTACTTCCTGGCTTCGTCGGCGTTGTGCGCGGCGTACTTCGTGAAGTTGTACTGCGAGACTCGCAATATCCCCACCGAAAATATCCGCCTGTCGCAGAACAACATTGTTGATCCGGAAAACCGTTACAACCAGATTTTCAAGATCCAGGTCGAATTGCCGGCGGACATCTCTGCCAAGGATCGCCAGGGGATCTTGCGCTCCATAGACCGTTGTACGGTAAAGAAGGTGGTGCAAACCGGGCCTGAGTTCGTGATTGAAGAGGTCGAAAACCTCGACGCCGATGCCCAGGCGTTGCTGATGCCGCATTCGACTGGCGAAGCGGGCACCTACATTGTGGGCAAGGACCTGCCGCTGGAACAAACCATCGCCAACATGTCGAGCATCCTGGCCGACTTGGGCATGAAGATTGAAATTGCTTCGTGGCGCAATATCGTCCCCAATGTGTGGTCGCTGCACATCCGCGATGCGCACTCACCAATGTGTTTTACCAACGGCAAGGGCGCAACCAAGGAAGGTGCGCTGGCATCGGCACTGGGCGAGTTTATCGAGCGGCTCAACTGCAACTTCTTCTACAACGATCAGTTCTGGGGCGAGGACATCGCCAACGCGGCGTTTGTGCATTACCCGGACGAGCGCTGGTTCAAGCCTGGCCCGAAGGACGAACTGCCGACTGAAATCCTCGACGAGTACTGCCTGAAGGTTTACGACCGGGATGGCGAGTTACGTGGCTCGCATCTGTACGACACCAACTCCGGCAACACCCAGCGTGGTATTTGTTCACTGCCGTTTGTGCGCCAGTCGGACAATGAGGTGGTGTACTTCCCGTCCAACCTGATCGAAAACCTGTTCCTGAGCAATGGCATGAGCGCCGGCAACACACTGGCCGAAGCCCAGGTGCAGTGCCTGTCGGAGATCTTCGAGCGCGCGGTCAAGCGTGAAATCCTCGAAGGTGAAATGGCCTTGCCGGATGTGCCGCAGCAAGTGCTGGCGAAATACCCGGGCATCCTGGCCGGTATCCAGGCCCTGGAAGAGCAGGGCTTCCCGGTGCTGGTGAAGGATGCATCGCTGGGCGGGGAGTTCCCGGTGATGTGCGTGACCTTGATGAACCCGCGTACTGGTGGCGTGTTCGCCTCGTTCGGCGCGCACCCAAGCCTGGAAGTGGCGCTGGAGCGCAGCCTGACGGAACTGCTGCAAGGTCGCAGTTTCGAAGGCCTGAACGATCTGCCTCAGCC
>NZ_JBGCUL010000762.1:0-2195 GCF_054177685.1 Pseudomonas sp. P5_A2_2 | reverse complement strand
AGATTGTCCAGGTGATCCTGCCCAAGGACTGCCTGCTGCAAAGCCGTGCCTTGCAATCGGGCCTGAGAGAACTGAAAGGCCCGGCGACCCTCGTCAGCGGCATCGGCCCGGGCGCCGTGCTGACCTGGCGCTGGTTGTCCGAGCAGAAGAACGACAAGGCTCAGGCCGTCTCGGTCGACCTGGCCCTGGAAAAGCCCGGCTGCACGCACTTGCTGCCGAAAAGCGCGGCCCACGGCCACTGGCTGGTGGCATGGAACGACAACCCGGACGACACCAGCGCCGGCTTCGTGCGCGATCAACCGAACGCCGAAACCAGCATCAGCGACTACGACATCAACCTGCCGCAAGTGCTGAACAACGAACTGCGCAAGATCCTCGTCGGTGGTGACAAGGCCTCTGGCGGCCTGCAGATCCCGGTGGTCGAAGTGCCGGCAGGCCAGGCCAGGGACACCGTCACCCTGTTCCTGTCCGGTGACGGCGGCTGGCGCGACCTCGACCGCGACGTGGCGGGCGAGATGGCCAAGATCGGCTACCCGGTGGTCGGCATCGACACCCTGCGCTACTACTGGCAGCACAAGAGCCCGGAGCAAAGCGCGCTGGACCTGGCGGAACTGATGCAACACTACCGACAGAAATGGGGCACCAAGCGCTTCATCCTGACCGGTTACTCGTTCGGCGCAGATGTTCTGCCAGCGATCTACAACCGTCTGGCCGAATCGGAGCAGCAACGCGTCGACGCGATCATCCTGCTGGCCTTCGCCCGTACCGGCAGCTTCGAGATCGAAGTCGAAGGCTGGCTCGGTAATGCCGGCAAAGAAGCCGCCACCGGCCCGGAAATGGCCAAACTGCCAGCCGCCAAAGTGGTGTGCATCTACGGTGAAGAAGAAACCGACGAAAGCGGCTGCACCGACAAGACTGCTGTGGGCGAAGCCATCAAGCTGCCTGGCGGCCATCACTTCGACGAAAACTACCCGGCGCTGGCCAAGCGTCTGGTGGATGTGATCGAGAAGCGGCAGGTGAAGGAAACGGCTGCTACAGAGTGATCTGAGTCAGCCGAAAAAAGCCCTCGTTACCTCACGGTAGCGGGGGCTTTTTACATTCGACCAATCAACGCAGCCCCCTGTGGGAGCGAGCTTGCTCGCGATGGCGATAGACCAGGCAACATCACTGTTGAATGTGGCGCCGCCATCGCGAGCAGGCTCGCTCCCACAGGGGATCTTCACTGGCTTCAGAAAATGCATTGAGCACAAAAAAGCCCCCGCTGCCGCAATGGCAACGGGGGCTTTTTGATGAGGCTTACATCTCCACCTGCGTCCCCAGTTCAATCACCCGGTTCAGCGGCAGATTGAAGAAACGCAAATTGCCATTGGCGTTCTGCAACATGAAGGCAAACAACCCTTCGCGCCAACGGGCCATGCCTTCGAGCTTGGAGGCAATGACCGTCTCGCGGCTGAGGAAGTAGGTGGTACGCATCGGGCTGAAATCCAGTTCATCGAGGTGGCACAGTTTCAGCGCCTGCGGTACATCCGGCTCATCGGTGAATCCGAAATGCAGGATTACGCGGAAGAAACCTTCGCCGTAGGAGTCGACCTCGAAGCGCCGTTGTAGTGGCACCCGCGGGATGTCTTCGTACACCACCGTCAGCAACACCACCTGCTCGTGCAACACCTGGTTATGCAGCAGGTTGTGCAACAACGCATGGGGCACGGCATCCGCCCGCGCTGTCAGGAACACGGCGGTGCCCTGAACTCGATGGGGCGGTTGTACGGCAATGCTGCTGATAAAGATCGGCAGCGGCAATCCACCCTCATCGATGCGCTCGACAAGCAACTGCTTGCCGCGCTTCCAGGTAGTCATCAACACAAACAGCACAATACCGGCGATCACCGGGAAAGCCCCGCCCTGGACGATTTTCGGCACGTTGGCGGCAAAGTACAGGCCGTCCACCAGCAGGAAACCGAACAGCAGCGGAACGGCGAGAAGCGGTGGCCATTTCCACAACAGCAATATCACGGCCGACACCAGGATGGTGGTCATCAGCATGGTCCCGGTCACCGCCACACCGTAGGCCGAGGCCAGGGCACCGGAGGATTCGAAACCCAGCACCAACAGCACCACGCCGACCATCAGCGCCCAGTTCACCGCGCCGATGTAGATCTGGCCCTGTTCGGCACTGGAGGTGTGCCGGATGTGCA
>NZ_JBGCUL010000761.1:0-2196 GCF_054177685.1 Pseudomonas sp. P5_A2_2 | reverse complement strand
CCGCTGAAGCGTGCGGATGAACCGCTGATGGATTCGTGCGGCACGCCCTTGGCCACGTCACTGACGCCATCGAGTCGTGCCAGTTGCTCAGCACTCAACTGCACATTCAGCGCGCCCAACGTCGCGTCCAGCTGTTCACGAGTCCGGGAGCCGAGGATCGGAATCAGCGCCGTGGTCGAGCGTTTGGCCTGTTCCCGCAACCAGGCAATGGCCACGTGGGTCGGGCTGGCATCGAGTGCAGTGGCGACGTCGATCAAGGTGTCGAGCAGGGCGGTTTCCCGGGCGCTTTTTTCAGCATGAATCAGCACGCCGAGCTTGTTCGCGCGGTTGTCGCCCTCGCTGTTGCGATACTTGCCAGTCAGGAAGCCGCCACCCAGCGGCGACCACAGGGTCGCGGCCAGGCCCAGGGCTTCGGCCATCGGCRGTTGTTCGCGCTCGGCGGTGCGTTCGGCGAGGCTGTACTCGACCTGGATCGCCGCAATCGGTGCAAAGCCACGTATCTGCGCCAGCAGGTCGGCGCGGGCGATGCGCCACGCAGGGAAGTTCGACAGCCCGGCGTAATGAATCTTGCCGGCACTGACCAGGTCGTCGAAGCCGCGCAGGATCTCTTCCATGGGCGTGACGCCATCGCTCATGTGCGCCCAGAACAGGTCGATATGATCGGTCTTCAGGCGTTTAAGGCTTTCTTCGACGGCGCGCACCATGTTCTTGCGGCTGTTACCGGTGTGGGAAATGTCGGCCGCGGGTGTAGTCCCGAGGGTGTATTTGGTGGCGATGACCAGGCTATCCCGTTCTGCGGCGATGAACTCGCTGAGCATGGCCTCGGACTGCCCGCCCTGATAGCCGTTGGCGGTATCGATGAAGTTTCCGCCGGCCTCCCGATAACCCTCAAAAATGCGTTTTGCTTCGTCACGCTCGGCGCCATGGCCCCAACCGGTACCGAAATTACCGGCGCCCAGCGCCAGTTCGGAAACACGCAAGCCGGTTTTACGACCGAAGACTTTGTAATGCATGGGATGACTCCAGAGGGGTGGCGACAGGATTTAATAGATTGTTTGCGACATTTATTAAATATGATGATAGCAATCTAATGCGTCAAGGTGCTTTTCTTTCCTGCACAAAACCGCCGATCACCGGTCGCGTTTTCCATGCGCAATGGCATACTGCCGCCCATGACTATCGATTCCCCCTTAAGCGCCTGGCAGCACGCCATCGAACAAAAGGGCTTCGTCCAGGACGAGGCCCAGGAATATGCCGTGTGGGCGCTGCAAAAATGCCATGAAGCGCTGCATGAAGGCCGTTCGCCCATTTCCGGCGTATACCTGTGGGGGCCGGTAGGGCGGGGCAAGACCTGGTTGATGGACCAGTTCTACCAAAGTCTTCGGGTGCCGGCGCGGCGCCAGCACTTTCACCACTTCATGGGCTGGGTGCACCAACGCTCGTTTCAACTGACCGGCACCGCCGATCCGCTCAAGGCGCTGGCCCGTGAATTGGCCGAAGAAGTGCGCGTTCTGTGTTTCGACGAGTTGTTCGTCAACGACATCGGCGACGCGATCATTCTCGGGCGCCTGTTCCAGGTGATGTTCGAACAGGGCGTGGTGGTGGTCTGCACCTCCAACCTGCCGCCGGACCATTTGTACGCCGACGGATTCAATCGCGACCGTTTCATGCCCGCCATCGCGGCGATCAAGCAGCATATGCAAGTGATTGCAGTGGATGGCGGGGAAGACCATCGCCTGCATCCGGGTGCCGGTTCGCAGCGTTATTGGGTGGCCGAGCCCGGCAGGCCCGGCGCACTGGATGAAGTGTTCCAGGTATTAAGCGTCGGCCAGTCAATATCGAGCGACCCGATCCAGGTCGGTTACCGCTCACTTGAGGTGGTCAAGGCCAGCCCGACGGTGCTCTGGACCCGTTACGCCGCGCTGTGCGAGCAACCCTTCGCGGCCATGGATTTCATCGCTCTGTGCGATACCTACAGCGCTATTCTGTTGAGTGAGGTGCCCAGCCTCAGCGCGCAGAAACGCGCCGGGCGCATTGCCCGTGGCACCGAGGACGGTGTCGAGCGGGTAGTGGCGGGGGATCGTGAGTTGCCGCAGTTGTCGGTGCATGACGACGGTGTGCGACGGTTCATTGCCCTGGTGGACGAGTGCTACGACCGCAAGGTGCCGCTGTACCTTGAAGCGCAAGTGCCAATGG
>NZ_JBGCUL010000760.1:0-2204 GCF_054177685.1 Pseudomonas sp. P5_A2_2 | reverse complement strand
CGCGCACCGAGCCTTGCAGGGTCCAGAAGTGCGGGTCGGCCAGGGGAATGTCGACCGACTGCAACTGGATCGCGTGGCCCATCTCACGCCAGTCGGTGGCGATCATGTTGGTCGCGGTTTTCAGGCCCGTGGCGCGGCGGAATTCGGCCATGACTTCGCGCCCCGAGTAACCGTTTTCCGCCCCGCACGGGTCTTCGGCGTAGGCCAGCACGCGGTGCTGATCGCGGCACAGGCGGATGGCTTCTTTCAGTGACCAGGCGCCATTCGGGTCGAGGGTGATGCGCGCATCGGGGAAGCGTTCGGCGAGGGCCGTGACTGCTTCGATTTCCGCGTCGCCGCTGAGCACGCCGCCCTTGAGTTTGAAATCCTTGAAGCCGTAACGGGCATGGGCCGCCTCGGCCAGGCGGACCACCGCATCGGCGGTCATGGCTTTCTCGTGTCGCACCCGGAACCAGTCGTTGTCGGCGTCCGGTTCGCTGCGGTAGGCGAGGTCGGTTTCGTTGCGATCGCCGACATAAAACAGATAGCCGAGCATCTTCACTTCATCGCGCTGCTGGCCTTCGCCGAGCAGGGCGGCCACCGGCACGTCCAGGTGCTGGCCGAGCAAGTCGAGCAATGCGGCTTCCAGGCCGGTGACGGCGTGGATGGTGATGCGCAGGTCGAAGGTCTGCAAACCGCGCCCACCGGCATCGCGGTCGGCGAAGGTCTGGCGCACCTGATTGAGGATCTTCTGGTAAGTGCCAATCGGGCTGCCGACCACCAGGCTACGTGCGTCTTCGAGGGTCTGGCGAATGCGCTCGCCCCCCGGTACTTCGCCGACGCCGGTGTGGCCGGCGTTGTCCTTGAGGATCACGATATTGCGGGTGAAAAACGGGCCGTGGGCGCCGCTCAGGTTGAGCAGCATGCCATCGTGGCCGGCCACCGGAACCACTTGCATGCTGGTGATGACCGGGGCTTTTGCGGTGTCTTGTGGGTTCATTTTCCAATCCTTAAAAAGCTGAATTCAGGCGTGGTTGGGTGCGGGATTGCCCGGCGCGCCGGCGGGTGCGGGTTTCGGTGTGTTGCGGGCGGCAAACACAATGATGGCGGCGATGATCGAGGTCGCGGCCAGGCCGTACAGCCCGCCCTGAATCGAACCGGTGTTTGCTTCGAGCAGGCCGAAGGTGGTCGGCGCAACGAAACCGCCGAGGTTGCCCACCGAGTTGATCAGCGCGATGACGCCAGCGGCAATGCGCGCATCCAGGTAGGCCTGGGGAATCGGCCAGAACAGTGACGAGGCCGATTTGAAGCCCAGTGCGGCAAAGCAGATCGCAACGAAGGCGAACACTGGCCCTCCGGTGGTGGACATGAACATCCCGGCAGCGGCGATCAGCAGGGCGGCAGCGACCCAGGCTTGCTGGTGTTTCCATTTGGCCGACAGGGACGCGAAGGCATACATGCCGACAATCGACAGCAACCACGGAATCGAGTTGAACAGCCCGACCTGGATGTCGCTCAGGTCGCCCATCTTCTTGATGATGCTCGGCAGCCAGAACGTAGCGGCGTAGATGGTCAGCTGGATAAAGAAGTAGATCAGGCAGAACAGGATGAYCTGGCGATCCTTGAGCAACTTGCCCAGTGACGGCTTGATCGGCGTCGCCGCTTCCCGGGCCAGTTGTTCGTCGTCGATGGCCTTGACCAGTGCGTCCTGCTCCTCGCGGCTCAGCCATTTGGCGTCATGGGGTCTGGAGTCCAGCCAGAACCAGACAAACACGCACAACCCCACCGAAAACATGCCCTCGATGAAGTACATCCACTGCCAGCCGTGCAGGCCCAGCCCTTCGATTTGCAGGAGCAGACCGGACAGCGGGCCGGAGATCAGCGAGGCAATCGCCGAGCCACTGAGGAAAATGGCAATCGCCTTGCCGCGCTCTACGCCGGGCAACCAGCGGGTGAAGTAGTAGATCACTCCGGGAAAGAACCCGGCTTCGGCCACACCCAGCAGAAAACGCAGGATGTAGAAGTGGGTTTCGTTCTGGATGAACGCCATGCCCGCGGCGACCAGGCCCCAGGTCAGCATGATCCGCGTCAGCCAGATACGTGCGCCGACTTTCTGCAGAAGGATGTTGGAGGGCACTTCGAACAGTGCATAGCCGATGAAGAACAGACCGGCACCGAGGCCATAGGCGGCAGCGCCAATGCCCAGGTCGTGCTCCATGTGGGTG